>JBOIFQ010000084.1:0-8007 GCA_050741655.1 Burkholderiales bacterium
CATGCCGCCAGTACCCGTTGTTGCCACGGCGCGCTCACGCCCATTCGGTTGGCCACGGCGAGCGCGGATTTCAGCCCGTCTTCGTGGAATCCATAACCCAGCCAGGCGCCGCAAAACCAGGTGCGGCGTTGTCCCTGAATGGCCGAGATTTTATCTTGCGCATAAATCGCCGCGCGGTCGAAAATCGGATGCGCGTAATCGAATTTCTCGATGATTTTTTCGGGAACAGGCTGAGTATGCGGGTTAAGCGTGACTATCACCGGCCGCTTGAACGGCAGCGGTTGCAGCATGTTGATAAGATAATTCACGCTCACCGGGCGCGCCATGGCATCGGCGGCGCTGCCCGCGAGATAATTCCACGACGACCAAGCCTGGCGCGAGCGCGGCAGGAGATTCGCGTCAGTATGCAATATCGCGTGGTTGTTTTGATAGCGCACCACCGCAAGCAGCGTTTTTTCCGTTTCGTCCGCATCCGCCAGCAGCGCCAGCGCCTGGTTGCTGTGGCAGGCCAGAACGATTTGATCAAAACGCTCGGTTTTCCCGACCGCCGTGATTTCCACGTGCTCGCGATGGCGCGTGACGCGAGTTACCGGCTGCCGCAAACGGATATCCTGAATCCCCCGCGCGAGTTTTTTGACGTATTCGCCGCCGCCGCCCAGCACGGTGCGCCATTGCGGGCGGTTGGCTACTTGCAGCAGGCCATGATTGTGGCAAAAACGTATAAAAGTGCACAGCGGAAACTCCAGCATCTGATGCATGGGACAAGACCAGATGGCCGCCGCCATCGGCAGCAGATACCATTCGCGAAAGCGCCGCCCGTAACGTCCACGCTCGAGAAATTCCCCCAGCGAGCATTCGGGCGAGGTATTTCGCAGCGCCAGCAGCGTGCTCGCGCGGTTGAAACGCAGAATGTCTTTCAGCATGCGCCAGAATTCGGGATTTACCAGATTGCGTTTCTGGGCGAAAATGCTGGCCAGATTCGAACCCGCCCATTCCAGGCCGTTAGAGTCCAGGCGCACCGAGAACGACATATTGCTGGGAGCGCTGCGCACGCCGAGGTGTTGAAACAAGGCAATGAGATTCGGATAAGTGCGGTCGTTATAAACCAGGAAACCGGTATCCACCGGATGCGCGATGCCGTCCAGCGTCACCTCCACGGTGTGGGTATGCCCGCCAAGGTAAGCGTTGGCCTCATACAGCGTAACGTGATGGTGTTTGGCCAAAAGCCAAGCGGCGGACAGGCCGGCAATCCCCGCGCCAGCCACTGCTATTCTTGTCATATTTGGACTTTATTATGTTGAGACGCCCGCAACCACGGGCACTGAATCCATAATACGGGAAGCCACGTATTATGGATTCAGGCACCGACAAAATCAAAGTAAAACCGGCTTTTGTTGAACCGCATTTAACGTATTTTATCGAGGGAATCATGCTTTATCCTAAATTGTTCAAAGTCCTGGAACAGGCGCGCTGGGATTTGCAGCAAGATGTGCCTTGGGACCAGTTCGATGCCCGCAAGCTGTCCGACGAGCAGGCGCAAACCATCAAGATGAACGCCATCACCGAATGGTCGGCGCTGCCCGCCACCGAAATGTTCCTGCGCGACAACCGGCACGACGCCGATTTTTCCGCCTTCATGTCGATCTGGTTCTACGAAGAACAGAAGCACGCGCTGGTGCTGATGGAATATCTGGAACGCTTCCGTCCCGACCTGGTGCCCACCGAGGAAGAATTGAAGGCGGTGCGATTCGAATTCGACCCGGCGCCGCCGCTGGAAACCCTGATGCTGCATTTCTGCGGCGAGCTGCGGCTGACCCAATGGTACCGCTGCGCGGCGCAATGGCACACCGAGCCGGTGATCAAGAAAATCTACCAGATGATTTCCAGCGACGAGGCGCGCCATGGCGGTGCTTATTTGCGCTATATGAAGCAGGCGATGCAGACCATGGGCAATGAAGCGCGCCGGGCGTTTTCCAAAGTGGGGGTATTGATGGCAAGCCCGGGCCGCAGCGGCAAGCCTTTGCACCCGACCAATCTGCATGTGAACAAAAACCTGTTCCCCAACGACACGATTCAAAGCCGGCTGCCCGATCCGGGCTGGCTGGAAAATTGGCTGGATCACCAAATCCGCTTCACCCGGGAATGGGAAAACAAAGTGGTGGCCGCGATTCTGCGCAATGTTTCCAGCTTGTTCAACCAGAGCTTCACCACGGTGCAGGAACTCAACCGCTACCGCAAGGAAGTCGCGCGCGCGGCGTGATAAACTGAGTGCCTATGGCGCATGGCACTTATCCCGCTCCCGTTTTCGAGAAAAAAATTTGCGGGCCGAACCGACTCGCCTCCCGTCTTGCCCGCCTGCCGCGCCCGCTGGTATTCACCAACGGCTGTTTTGATATTTTGCATCGCGGTCATGTCACTTATCTGGCGCAGGCGCGGGCGCTGGGCGCCAGTCTGATGGTGGGTGTCAACACCGATGCCTCGGTGAAACGCCTGGGCAAAAACGGTAATCGCCCGCTGAATGCACTGCAACAGCGCATGGCGGTGCTGGCGGCGCTGGAAGCGGTAAATCTGGTAACTTGGTTTGATGAGGACACGCCGCTTGAACTGATACTCGCGTGCAAACCGGACGTGCTGGTGAAAGGCGGGGACTGGAAAACCGGCGCTATGGTGGGCGCGAAAGAGGTGCTAGGCTGGGGCGGGAAAGTGCATTCTATTCCGTTTATTCACGACACCTCGACCACCGCACTGCTCGAGAAAATCCGCAGCGGCTAAGCGCTGTTCTTCTTTTAAAGGTAAATCACAGCGGGGAAAACCGACAGCGCCAGAATATACAACAGCCATTCCAGGTTATTCTTGGCGAGCCAGCCGGTGTAGTGCAAAATCACCAAAGCGATTGCCAACACATAAAAAGCAGCCAGCAGCATGATTCCTCCTCTCTTTTCCCTTGGCCAAGTATAAAACACTTTTGCGGCAAAAAGATACAGCGTAATTCACACCCCGCGCCGGCGGGTTAAAGGCCTTATAATTTCACTTTCCTGCCCGGATTCGCATTTTTCCATGCTTGCCGACGAATTTCTCAGCCGCTTGCGCGCACTGCTGCCGCCGGAAAATCTTTACACCGATCCGGTGGATTGTTATGCCTACGCCTACGACAACACGCGCAAGATTTTTCCGCCCGAAGCGGTGGTTTTCCCCGCCGATGCGGTGCAGGTTCAGGCTGTCATCCGGCTTTGCAATCAGCATAAAATTCCGGTGACGGCGCGCGGGCGCGGCACCGGCACCGCCGGCGGCAGCCTGCCGGAACAAGGCGGGGTGGCGCTGGCGCTGGAGCGCATGCGGCGCATTTTTTCCGTTGATGCCGCCAACCGCGTGATGGTGGTCGAGCCGGGAGTAACCAATCAAGAGGTGCAGGACGCGGCCAGCCCGCATGGTTTTTTCTGGCCGCCCGACCCTTCCAGCGCCGCTTATTGCAGCGTGGGCGGCAATCTTGCCACCGGCGCCGGCGGGCCGCACGCGGTGAAGTACGGCACCACCCGCGACCATGTGCTGGGCCTGAAAGCCGTCACCGGCAGCGGAGACCTCATCAAAACCGGCTGCTACACCACCAAGGGCGTGGTGGGCTACGATCTCACCCGGCTGCTGATCGGCTCCGAAGGGACGCTCGCCATCATCACCGAAGCCACGCTCAAGCTCACGCCGCTGCCGCAGGCCACCGGCGGGCTCACGGCGCACTACCGCGATGCGGCTAGCTGCGCGCAAGCGGTCACCGCCATCATGACGCAGCCGCAAGTGCCGAGCGCGCTGGAGTTTCTCGATGCCGGCTCGCTGGAACTGATACGCGCCCATCATCCGCTGTTATTGCCTGACGATACGCGCGCCATGCTGATGATAGAAGTGGACGGCACGCCGCAGGAAATCAGCGCGGCACGGGATATTCTGCTGTGCGCGTGCCGCAATTCGGGATTGCTCAGAGCGCAAGCGGCAGATGACGCAAAATCGCTGTGGGCGGCGCGCAAAGCGCTGTCGCCGCTGCTGTGCGACATCGCTCCCAGGAAAATCAACGAAGACATCGTGGTGCCGGTATCAAGATTGCCGGAATTGCTGCAAGGCTTGACGCAGTTGAGCGCCAAGCATCAAATCGCCAATGTCAACTTCGGTCATGCCGGCAACGGCAACATTCATGTCAACCTGCTGGTGGAACCCGGCGACCGCGAGCAAATGCGGCGCGCGGAGGCTTGCCTGAATGAAGTGTTCGACCTGGTGCTCGCACTCCACGGCACACTTTCGGGCGAGCACGGGGTGGGCTCCGAAAAGCGTGCGTTCGTGACCAGGGAAATCGATGCCGCGACGCTCGCGCTGATGAAAAACATCAAGCGCGTGTTCGATCCCAACAATATTCTGAATCCGGGAAAACTTTTTCCTTAACGCGGCGCGGCGGCGGTTTCCAGTCTGGAACAGTCCACGGTTTTCACTTCGCTGCCCGGAAATTCGTGCTGCAATTCAGTAAGCCGCGCGATTACCGGCTCGGCTGCATCGCGGATCTGGTACAGCGTGCGCGTAACGGGTGGCGTGCGCTCGGTGATGGTGGCCGAACGCACGCCTTTGGCTTGCAGATTGGCCAGATGGCTGGTGGCCAACTCTTCGCTCTTGAAGATGCCGAGCGAAATAGCGTACTTCGTCGGCCCATCCGGCATCAGGAAATATTCGCTCACGCCGCGCGCTTTCAGCTCGGCGATTTTTTTTTCCGCATCTGCTTTGGTTTTCACGGGCGGGATCAGCACCCAATAAGTCGCCCCTTCCTCCAGGTTGCGGCTGCCCAGTTTATCTCCCAGTTGCAGTTGATCCAGCGTTGCGCGCGCGCGCGCCTGATCTTCAGCGGCAAAACCACCCCATTCCACGCATATCGAAGGCCGCGCCGCAACCGTGGCAATTGCTGTTTCCATTTTGGCGGCCGGTTTCAGCGCCGCTGCGGGCGTTTCTTTAGGATCAAACAGCTTGATCTTGCCGGCATTGAACGGCGCGTGCGTTGTTTCGCCACCGTTGCCCAACTGCATATAGGCAAAACAGCCGACGTTAACCAGCAGCAAGAAGTAAAACAGCCATTTCATAAGTGATAGAGCTCCCTGGCGATGTGAACCAAGCCTTCCAGCACCAGATTATCCACCAGTCTGGGCGCGGGATTAAGATGCGCCGCCAACTCGGCTGCCGCACCACCGCTTAACAGGCACTGCGCGTCGCCGCCCAAGGCCGCGCGCATGCACTGCACCGCTCCGCACAACGCTGCAATAATACCGCTTTCAATCGCGTCCGCGGTATTGGCGGGAAATGTTTTGACCTTGCCGCGCGGAAATTCGAGCGCGGTATGCCGCGCCAGTGCGCCGCGCATGAGTTGCGAGCCGGGCATGATCAACCCGCCCAGAAACATCCCTGCGCCGGACAGGGCATCCACGGTCACCGCCGTTCCGGCATTCACTATGACGCAAGCCGCGCGGGTGAGATGCCAGGCCGCGATCGCCGCTGCCCAGCGATCCACGCCCAGTTGTGCCGGCTCAGCATAGGCATTGCGCACGCCGCATTGCTGCGCGCGCGACTCAATCCAGCAGGTCTGGACGGAATTGAAAACAGACAGGCAAGAGTCCAGCGCCGCGCGGATATTTTTTCCGGCAACATTGGCAATCACTATCGCCCGCGGCGGCGGCAATTCCTGCCAAACCTGGCGCAGGCCGGGGATTTCCGCCTGCCCCACCGCGCCTGATTGAAGCCAGGCACGGCCATCGTGCAGGCCCCATTTAATACGGCTGTTGCCGGCGTCTATCAGCAGTTTCATCGCTTGATACGCAAGCTGATTTCACCGCTGTTATAGCGCCGCTCGCTTTTGCCCGAGCGCAACAGCAGCGCGCCGCTTTCATCCACCCCGACCGCCTTGCCCTCCTCCACTTTCCCGTCCGCCAGCCTGATTTTTATATTACGCTCTCGATATGCATGCAGGCCTTGCCATTCCGTGCGCAGCGCCGCGAAGCCCTGCAAGGCAAACTCATCCAGTACTTCGGCAAGTTTTACCAGCAGTAAAGCCAGCGTCTGATCGCGATCGGGGCGTGCACCCGTAACGGAATAGACATCGGTGACCGCTTGATCAATGCCATTCCTCACCGCTTGCGCGAGCTTCAGATTAAGGCCGATCCCAATGACTGCGAAGCTCGGTCCCAGCACATCACCCTGCACTTCGATGAGGATGCCTGCGAGCTTACGGTAATGGTGCAGCACATCGTTGGGCCATTTCAAATCCACGTCCACACCTAATTTCTTGAGCGCCCGCGCCAGCGCCACGCCCACCGCCAGACTCAGTCCGGAAAGAAAACCCACACCGGACTCGAAACGCCACAGCAAGGAAAACGTGAGCGCACCGCCCAGATTGGCTTGCCAGCTGCGGCCGTGCCGCCCGCGCCCCTGTGTCTGCCATTCCGCCACCACCACACTGCCCGATGTTGCGCCGCGCGTGGCTTGTTGCAACAGCATGGTGTTGGTCGAATCCACGCAGTCCATTAACTCCAGGCTGAAGCGTTTGGCCTGTTTGCCAAGCGTTGACTGGATGCGCTTCTTATCCAGCCATTGCAGCGGCTCGGCCAGGCGATAACCGCGCCCGCGCACTTTGTAGAGCGTGAGTCCCAGGGCTTCCGCGCCCTGCAATGCACCCCATACGCTGGCGCGCGAGAGTTTGAGGACACGCGCCAAATCCTCGCCGGAATGAAATTCACCGTCGGCGAGCAGGCGCAGCACGGCGAAGGTGAGAGGTTTCATGAATGTGGAGGCGGAACGCGCGTTTCAGACCAGAGTGACCCGCGCGAATTTGCGTTTTCCCACTTGCAACACCGCCGTTTCACCTTTATTGAGATTGAGAGCCTTGTCGGAGATTTTTTCGCCATTGAGCTTGACTCCGCCTTGCCCGATCATGCGCAGCGCTTCCGAAGTACTGGCGGTAAGCCCCGCCTGTTTCAAAACCTGCGCGATAGGCAGGCCGCTGTTTCCGGCATGCAGGGTTTTCTCGGGAATGTCGTCGGGAATGGCGCCTTGCCTGAAGCGCGCTTCGAAATCGGCGCGCGCTTCCTGTGCCGCTTTTTTATTGTGAAAGCGCGTCACGATTTCCAGTGCGAAATCAACCTTGATGTCGCGCGGATTAAGGCCGTCCTTGACTTGTTTTTTCCAGCGCGCGATTACTTCCAGCGCTTCGAACGACAACAGCTCAATGTATCGCCACATCAATTCATCGGAAATCGACATCAGCTTGCCGAAGATTTCCCGCGGCGGTTCGTCGATGCCGATGGTGTTACCCAGTGATTTCGACATTTTGTTGACGCCGTCCAGTCCTTCCAGTAGCGGCATGGTGAGTATGCATTGCGGGTTTTGGCCGTGCTGTTTTTGCAGCTCGCGCCCCATCAGCAGATTGAATTTCTGATCGGTGCCGCCCAGTTCCAGATCGGCCTTGAGCGCCACCGAGTCGTAGCCTTGCACCAGCGGATAAAGAAATTCATGTATGGCGATGGGCTGATTGCTTTTATAGCGTTTGGAAAAATCGTCGCGCTCGAGCATGCGCGCCACGGTGTAAGTTGCGGCAAGCTTGATCATGCCGGAGGCGCCCAGCTTGTTCATCCAGCTTGAATTGAATACCACTTCAGTTTGGCTGCGCTTGAGGATTTTGAACACCTGGCCGGTATAAGTCCTGGCGTTTTGCTCGATTTCCGCCTGCGACAGCGGCGGACGCGTGGTGTTTTTGCCGCTGGGGTCGCCGATCATGCCGGTGAAATCGCCAATCACAAACAGCGCGTGGTGCCCCAGGTCTTGCAGCTGGCGCAATTTGTTGAGCAGCACCGTATGTCCGAGGTGCAAATCCGGTGCGGTGGGATCGAACCCGGCCTTGACCCGCAAGGGTGTGCCGTTTTTGAGTTTTTGTTCCAGCTCGGCTTCTACCAGCAATTCATCGCAGCCGCGTTTGATGATTGCCAAGGCTTG
>JBOIFQ010000085.1:0-4655 GCA_050741655.1 Burkholderiales bacterium
GCGGTACTTGGTTCTTGCGGGTTGCAACATATTACGCTCCAGGCTTCTTTACTTTGACCTTGGCCTTGGGTTTGTTTTCCGCAGCCTTGGTTTTGACGGTAACTTTCGGTTTGGCTTTGGCCTTGACTCCGGCTTCGGCTTTATGGGTTTCCGCCTTGGGTTTGGCGTCAGCGGGTTTAGCAGCGGCGCTGGGTTTGCGCGCTTTGGGCCTGGCGTGAGCCGGCTTCGCTTTATGCTCTTCGGCCGGTCTCGCGGGCCGAGGCTCATGCGCGACTTCGTGCCGCATCCCGTCTTCTGTTTTCGCCGGCCGGGTTTTCTTTTCGGCTTCGATAACCGTGGACGGTGCAGCGGCCGGCTGTTCGGCGTGGCTGAGTATTTCACCCTTGAATACCCATACCTTGATGCCGATCACGCCATAAGTGGTCTTGGCTTCGGCGAAACCATAATCAATGTCGGCGCGCAGCGTATGCAGCGGCACGCGGCCTTCACGGTACCATTCGGTACGCGCGATCTCGATTCCGTTCAAGCGTCCCGCGCTCATGATCTTGATGCCTTGCGCGCCCAGGCGCATGGCGTTGGTGATGGCGCGTTTCATGGCGCGGCGGAACATGATGCGTTTTTGCAGTTGCTGCGCGATGTTGTCGGCGATCAGTTGTGCGTCCAGCTCCGGTTTGCGGATTTCCTCGATATTGACGTGCACCGGGATATTCATGAGTTTTTGCAACTGCGCCTTCAGCGACTCGATGTCCTCGCCTTTCTTGCCGATCACCACGCCCGGACGGGCACTGTAAACGGTGATGCGCGCATTTTTGGCCGGGCGCTCGATCAATATCTTGCCTACCGCGGCGTGGCTCAACTTATTCTGCAGGAATTCGCGCACCTTGATGTCCTCGTTCAGCATCATCGGGAAATTCTTGCTGTTCGCATACCAGCGCGAACCCCAGTTGCGCCGCACGGAAAGGCGAAAACCGGTTGGATGTATTTTCTGTCCCATGGCGCGTCCTTATTTTTTGTCGCCCACCGTCACATAAATGTGGCAGGTCGGCTTGACGATGCGGTTGCCGCGGCCCTTGGCGCGCGCCTGGAAGCGCTTGAGCGACGCGCCGCGTTCCACGCAAATGGTGGTTACTTTAAGCTCGTCTATATCGGCGCCGTCGTTATGCTCGGCGTTGGCAATGGCGGATTCCAGTACTTTCTTGATGATCACTGCGCTTTTTTTCGGGCTGAAGCTCAAGATGTTAAGCGCTTTGTCCACCGCCAAGCCGCGGATTTGATCCGCCACCAGCCGTCCTTTTTGCGCCGACAGCCTGACGCCTCGTAATGTTGCGGATGTTTTCATTCAGCTCTCCTACTTCTTGGCCGCATCGGCGGTTGCGGCGGCTTTTTTGTCGCCCACCGCCGAGTGTCCCTTGAAAATACGGGTATGCGAAAATTCGCCGAGTTTGTGTCCCACCATGTTTTCCGACACATACACCGGCACATGCTGCTTGCCGTTATGCACCGCGAAAGTGAGCCCGACGAAATCCGGCAGGATGGTGGAACGCCGCGACCAGGTTTTGATCGGACGCTTGTCCTTGGTGGCTTGCGCCGCTTCCACTTTCTTCAGCAGATGATGATCCACAAACGGGCCTTTTTTAACCGAGCGGGACATGGTTGTTAGCCTTTCACTTTATGCCGGCGCCGCACGATCATGCGGGCGGTGCGTTTGTTGCGGCGGGTGTTGGAGCCCTTGCACTGCACGCCCCACGGGCTCACCGGCGGTTGCGCCGCCGCGGTGCGGCCTTCGCCGCCGCCATGCGGGTGAGCAAGCGGGTTCATCGCCACGCCGCGCACGGTGGGGCGGATACCGCGCCAGCGCTTGGCGCCGGCCTTGCCGATCTGGCGCAAATTGTTTTCCTCGTTGCCGACTTCGCCGATGGTGGCGCGGCATTCGATATGCACCTTGCGGATTTCGCCCGAACGCAGCCGCAATTGCGCATAGCTGCCTTCGCGCGCCAGCAACTGCACCGAGGTACCCGCCGCGCGTGCCAGTTGCGCGCCCTTGCCCGGCAGCATTTCCACGCAATGCACTGTGGT
The DNA here is from genome assembly GCA_050741655.1 of Burkholderiales bacterium. GTDB lineage: Bacteria > Pseudomonadota > Gammaproteobacteria > Burkholderiales > JAHFRG01 > JAHFRG01. The sequence continues at coordinate 2,077 of JBOIFQ010000085.1, forward strand.
GCCGACCGGAATGTTTCTGAGCGGCAAGGTATTGCCCGGCTTGATCGGCGCTTCGGCGCCATTCAGGACTTGCGCGCCGGCGCTCAGGCCTTTGGGTGCGATGATGTAACGGCGCTCGCCATCGGCATAGCACAGCAGAGCCAGATGCGCGCTGCGGTTGGGATCGTATTCCAGCCGTTCCACCTTGGCCGGAATCCCATCCTTGTCGCGGCGAAAATCGATCATGCGGTAATGCTGTTTGTGCCCGCCGCCTTGATGGCGCGTGGTGACATGGCCGCGGTTATTGCGGCCGGCTTTCTTGGTTTGTTTCACCAGCAAAGGCGCATACGGCGCGCCTTTATGCAGCTCCGGACTCACCACTTTGAGCAGAGCGCGGCGTCCGGGAGAGGTGGGTCTTACCTTGATGAGCGCCATTATTTATTCTCCCCCGCCGCGAAATTGATTTCCTGTCCCGGCTTCAGGCAGACGTAAGCTTTTTTCCAATTTTTACGCCGTCCGTTGAAGCGGCCGAATTTCTTTTCCTTGCCTTTCATGTTCACCACTTGAACCGAAACCACTTCGATTTTCTTGTCCTTGGTGCTGAACATCTGCTCCACCGCCGCCTTGATTTCCGGCTTGGTGGCGTCGGTGGCGACGCGAAACACGACTTGTTCGTGCTGCTCGCCGACCAGGGTACTTTTTTCGGACACCCGCGGCGCCAGTATGACTTGCGCCAGGCGTTCGGTATTGAATGCGCTCATGCCAGCATCTCCTCGATTTTCTGCACCGCGGCTTTGGTCAACAGCACATTGCGATGGCGGATCAGGCTCACCGGATCGGCGTGACCCGGCTTGACCACGCGCACGTTAGGCAGGTTGCGCGACGAGAGATAAAGGTTCTCGTCCACATTGTCGGTGATGATCATCACGTCTTCCAACCCCATGTCCTTGAGTTTTTGCACCAGGAGCTTGGTCTTCGGCGTGTCCATGCTGAAACTCTCCACCACCGAAATGCGGCCTTCGCGCGCCAACTGCGAGAACAGCGAACACATGCCGGCGCGGTACATTTTGCGGTTGATTTTCTGGGTGAAATTTTCATCCGGCAGATTGGGGAAAATCTTGCCGCCGCCGCGCCACAACGGGCTGGACGCCATGCCGGCGCGGGCGCGGCCGGTGCCTTTTTGCCGCCACGGTTTCTTGGTTGATTTGTTGATGTCGCTGCGGCCTTTTTGCGCGCGCGTGCCTTGGCGTCCATTCGCCATATAAGCGGTGACGATCTGGTGCACCAGCGCTTCGTTGTAGTCGCGTCCGAACAAGTCGTCCGAAGCCTTGATGGTGGATGCCTTGCCTTTGGCGTCGATCAATTTGAGTTCCATTATTTGGCCCTCACTTTCACCGCCGGGCGCACCAGCACATCGGCCCCCTTGGCGCCCGGCAGCGCGCCTTTTACCAGGAGCAACTGGCGTTCGGCGTCAATCCGCAGCACCACCAGATTTTGCGCGGTGCAACTGGCGTTGCCCAGTTGCCCCGGCATGCGCTTGCCCGGAAATACCCGGCCCGGGTCCTGCGCCTGCCCGGTGGAGCCGGGTTTGTTGTGAGAAACCGAGTTGCCGTGGCTGGCGCGGTTGGAGCTGAAATGATGGCGCTTGATCACGCCGGCAAATCCTTTGCCCTGACTGGTACCGCTCACGTCCACTTTTTGCCCGACCTTGAAAATATCCACGCCCAAGGCGGCGCCCACCTTGAGATTGGCAAGCTGTTCCTGGGAAACACGGAATTCGCGCAGCACCTGACCGGCTTCAACCGCAGCCTTGGCGAAATGCCCGGCGGCGGCCTTGTTGACGCGGCGCGCGCGACGTTTGCCATAAGCCACCTGCACCGCGGCATAACCGTCGCTGCCGGGACTCTTGATTTGGGTAATGCGATTGTTGGACACGTCCAGCACCGTGACCGGATGGGTGTCGCCGTCATCGGTAAAAATACGGGTCATGCCAACCTTGCGGCCGACTAATCCTAAACTCATTTTCTTCACCTTTTTTAAGGCGCCGGTTGCAATTGACCGGCAATTCCAAACCGTGAGGGGTTAGGCGTGAGCTGTGAGGAGTAAAAACTTTGCGCTTCTACACCTTACTCCTCACCCCTTACTCCTCACTACAATTTAATCTCCACATCCACGCCAGCAGGCAAATCCAGTTTCATCAGCGCATCCACTGTCTTGTCGGTGGGATCGATGATGTCCATCAAACGCAAATGCGTGCGGATTTCAAACTGATCACGCGAAGTCTTGTTGGCATGCGGGCTGCGCAATACGTCAAAACGTTCGATACGCGTGGGCAGCGGTACCGGACCGCGCACCACGGCGCCGGTGCGTTTCGCGGTTTCGACGATTTCCAGCGCCGACTGATCAATCAGCCGGTAGTCGAATGCTTTCAGGCGAATGCGGATTTTTTGGTTTTGCATGTCTTTTACTCAAGCACTTTCGCCACCACGCCGGCGCCCACCGTGCGCCCGCCTTCGCGGATGGCGAAGCGCAAGCCCTCTTCCATGGCGATGGGGGAGATGAGACTCACCGTGATCGAGATGTTGTCGCCGGGCATGACC
>JBOIFQ010000086.1:0-14080 GCA_050741655.1 Burkholderiales bacterium
GCGCACGCGAGCTGGTAACACTGGCCCAGGCTGTCAATCAAATGGCGGACGACCTCGCAAGCAGCCGCGAGTCGCTGCTGCGCGCCGAGAAACAGGCCGCGCTGGGCGCGCTGGTGCCGGTAGTCGCGCACAATATCCGCAATCCGCTGGCGAGCATTCGCGCCACCGCGCAAATTCTCAACGACCCCGCTCTTTCCGGCGAACTGCGCGAAGGGCTGACGGGCATCATCCATACCGCGGATCGTCTGGAGCGCTGGACGCACTCGCTGCTGTCTTATCTGCATCCGTTGCAGGCGCGGCGCACGTCTTGCAAACTGCCGCAACTGGTGGACAATGTGCTGGAGATACTCAAGCCGCGTCTGGAAGAAAAACAAATCCGCGTGGAACGCCGGGGCTGGAACCGGGGCACGCAAGTTGCACTGGATGTGCAGTTGATGGAACAAGCCTTGCATGGGTTGCTTGCCAACGCGGTGGACGCCTCTCCGCAACGAGGCAAACTCGATTTTTATATCGAGGAAACACTGGAGCAGATCTCGCTCGGCATCACCGATCAGGGCGCCGGCATGCCGTTCACGCCGGAAGCGCGCGGCTTGAACCCCGGCCCTACCACCAAGCGTTACGGCACCGGATTGGGTATTCCTTTCGCCATGAAAGTGTGCGAAGCGCATGACGGTAAAATTGAATATCGGGTCATCAACCCGCATGGCACCGAGGTAAAAATAGTCCTGCCCAGGATAGAGGAAGAGCAATGACCGAAAAAGCGCTGGCCGCGACTCCGCCCGTCAAGGAAACTCAAGGGTTGCCCAGGATTTTGCTCATCGAGGACGAAACCCTGTTTGGGCGCGCGGTAAAAAAACGTCTGGAAAAAGCCGGCTATGAATGCGCGCTGGCGGCCACATTGTCAGAAGGCCGCCCACTCGCGCAGAACGCCGAACTGGTGCTGCTGGATTTGCGGCTGCCGGATGGCAATGGGCTCGATTTGCTCACTGAAATCCGCACCGTGGACGAAAACAAATCGCCTGGCGTCATCGTGCTCACTGCATACGGTGAAATCGGCGACGCGGTGCAGGCGATGAAGCTGGGCGCCGCTGATTATCTGAAAAAACCGGTGGACCTGGATGAATTGCTGCTGGCGGTGGACAAGGTGCTGCAAACTTCACGGCTCAAGAACCGGCTCGATTACTCGCAGGCGCGCGACAGCCACGTAGTCGAAGGCGTGCAAATGCTGGGCGAAAGTACCGCTTTGCAGCTTTTGCGCGAGCAAATCGGGCGTCTGGCGCAACTGGCCGGCGACAGCGGCGCTCCGCCCACCGTGCTGATACTCGGTGAAACCGGCAGCGGCAAGGATGTCGCGGCACGGCTTTTACATCGCTTGAGCCCTTATGCCACGCGCCCGTTCGTGCAGGTGGATTGCGCTTCCTTGCCGCGCGACCTGATAGAAGCGGAATTGTTCGGGCACGAAAAAGGCGCGTTCACCAACGCGCATGGCGCACGCGCCGGATTGATCGAGGCGGCGGAAGACGGCACGCTGTTTCTGGATGAAATCGGCGAATTACCGCTGGAATTGCAGGCCAAACTGCTGAATGTCATCGAGCGGCGCAAAACCCGGCGCCTGGGCTCGGTGCGCGAGCGCCAGATTGCGGCGCGCATCATCGCCGGCACCAACCGCGAACTGCCGGAAATGATGGCTCAAGGCCGCTTTCGCGCCGATCTTTACTACCGTCTGAATGTGGTGACGCTGACCTTGCCGCCGCTGCGCGAGCGCGGCGAAGACGTGGTGTTGCTGGCGCGCCATTTCGCGCTGCAAGTGAGCCGCCGCTATGGCTTGCCTGATGCGTCGTTCAGCAGCGAGGCGCTCAACGCCTTGCGCGCTTACTCCTGGCCGGGCAATGTGCGCGAGTTGAAGCATCTGGTCGAACGCGCCGTGCTGCTCTCGCGCGGCCATGTGATTCATGTTTCGGATCTGGCCCTGGCGCCGCAGCCTTCCTCGGTCGAGAATACCCCGCTTTCCGGACTCACCCTGGAAGCAGCGGAGCATTTGCTGATAGCGCGCGCACTCGACGAAACCAGCGGCAATGTATCCGAGTCCGCGCGCCGTCTGGGCGTGTCGCGCATGACGCTGCGCTACCGCATGGAAAAATACGGGCTTAAAGGGCACGGTTGATCTGCGTCATTGCGCCTCGCAATGGCACTCTGCCGTCATCGCGGTGAGCCATTAGCCGCGAGCGAAGCGTGGCGCTCTAGCGAAGCAATCTCGCCTTTACATTGCACAGACCCGAGATTGCTTCGTCGTTTGCACTCCTCGCAAAGACCCCTTCCTTGTCATTGCGAACCGAAGGCGAAGCAATCTCGCATTTCAAAAGCAGATTGCCACGTCAGCTGCGCTTCCTCGCAATGACGTAAGGGGTCTTTGCGGTGAGCCTTCAGCCGCAAGTGCAACGTGGTGGTCTAGCGAAGCAATCTCGTCCGTTTGTCTTTGCGAGCGCAAGCGAAGCAATCTCGATTTCAAAAACAGATTGCCACGGCGCTGGCGCGCCTCGCAATGACGGCGTTAATCATTTTCTGGCACGCGATTTGCTGCTATTTAACAAGCGTGCCGGCAAGCGGCTTACACGCGCATGGTTGTTCTCCAACTTCCTCTTCGATCCGGGACTGCATAAGTCCCGGTTTTTTTATGTCTGGCGCGGCATTTGGCTCGCTGCGGCTGTAAAACCGTGACCGATGCGGCGCAGATTTGTGAAATTGGTTTGAATCAAGATTGGTGTTTGATTTCAACCAAAATGGTTGTTTTAAAACACCTAGGGCGGTTTATTTTTTGGCAGAATGGCATTTTTTTCCACTTCAAATTTAAAAAAATCGGAAGAGACAGCAGCATGCTGATAAAAAACAGCTTCATCATAATAATTGGTTTTTGGGCCGCGCCCGTACTCGCGGACAATCGCGCTACCGAACTGGAAGCACCGACGGTGGAAGTGATCGGCACCACGCCTCTGCCGGGCATCGGTACGCCAGTGGAGCAGATTCCTTCCAACGTGCAGGCGGCGACCGGCGCGGAAATCGAGCGCCAGCAGTCGCTGGATCTTTCCGAATTTCTCGAGCGCAATCTTTCCAGCGTGAGTATAGGCTCAGGCCAAAACAATCCATTTCAGCCGGATGTGAATTTCCGCGGCTTCACCGCCTCGCCGCTGCTGGGCACACCGCAAGGCTTGTCGGTGTTCCAGGACGGGGTGCGCATCAACGAGCCATTCGGCGACACGGTGAATTGGGACCTGATTCCGCTGTCGGCGATTTCCAGCATCAACCTGATACCGGGTTCGAATCCGGTATTCGGTTTGAACACGTTGGGCGGCGCGCTCGCCATTCACACCAAGTCCGGCTTCGAATATCCCGGTTACTCGATTAAAAGCTCCGGCGGTTCGTTCGGCCGCAAACAAGTGGAGTTTGAAGCGGGCGGGCATGGCAAGTACACCGATTACTTTGTCACCGGAAATTTTTTTGACGAAGACGGTTTCAGCGATCATTCGCCCAGCCGCGTGCGGCAAGTGTTCGGCAAGATCGGGGTTCAGGATGGCCGCACCGATTTCGATTTGAGCTTCACCGGCGCCGACAATGCACTGGAAGGCGCGCAGACCTTGCCGCTGTCTTTCCTCAGCAATCCGAACCAGGCCTACACTTTCCCCGACCGCAACACCAACCGCCTGCTGTTTTTCAATCTCAAGGGCAGCCACTTCATCAACGACAATAATCTGCTGGCCGGTAATATCTACTACCGCAAATACAAGAACGGCAACTTCAGCAGTAACGTCAACGATAATTTCGATCCGCTGATGCCGATCGCCGCCGGCAACACCACGGCCTTCAACGATGTGAATTCGATCAATCAGGACGGTTACGGCGGCTCGCTGCAATTTACCTATCTTGGCGACGTGCTGAGCCGCAAAAATCAATTTACCGCGGGTTTGAGCCTCGACGCAGCCGGCACCGAGTTCGCGCAATTCGAGCAGGAAGCACTGTTCACCGCGGAGCGCGGCACGGTGGCGTTCAGCCCCAATTTCGCGCTGCAAACCCGGGTCGGGTCCAGCACCCGCAATTATGGGGTGTATCTCACCAATAATATTTCCATCACCGACCAGATTAATCTCACCACGTCCGGACGCTTTAACCGTGCACAGGTCAAAATCCGCGACGAAACCGGCTTGACCCCGGCGCTCAATGGCGACAGCGTGTTCACGCGCTTCAATCCGGCGGTGGGGCTGAATTACAATCCGGTCAAATCATTCACCACTTACGCGGCCTACAACGAAGGTCTGCGCGCGCCTTCGCCGGTGGAGCTTACTTGCGCTGATCCCGCCGCGCCGTGCCGGCTGCCGAACAATTTTCTTGCCGACCCGCCGCTGAAGCCGGTGATATCGAAAACCTGGGAGATCGGCGCGCGCGGCGTGTCGCAGGGCGGCATCGGCTGGACAACCTCCGTGTTCCGCACCGACCTGCGCGATGATATTCAATTCATCAGCAGCGGTGGCGCGGTTAACGCCGGTTTTTTCCAGAATGTCGGCACCACCCGGCGCCAGGGATTGGAACTGGGCGTGTTCACGAAAGCCAGCCGCTGGAAGCTTTCCGGCAATTACAGCTATCTGGATGCCACTTTTCGCACGCCGTTCGTGATCAACAGCGTCAACAATTCCAGCGCCAATGCGGCAGGCGATATTCAGGTACTGGCGGGCAACCGCATTCCTGGGTTGCCGCGCCACAATCTGAAAGCCCGCGCCGAATATGCTTTCACCGAAAAACTATCCGCAGGCGTCAATCTGGTGGGGTTCACGCGCCAGTACGCGCGCGGGGATGAGAACAATCAGGATCGTGGCGGCCAGATTCCCGGTTATGTGCTCGTCAACCTGGATGCGCGCTATCAGATTCAAAGCGGGCTGGAATTCTTCGCGCGCATCAATAATGTTTTCGATAAGAGCTACCAGAACCTAGCCACGCTGGGGCGCAATTTCTTCACCGGCCCCGGTAATTCATTCGATGCTGTCAATGTGCAGGCGGAGCAGTTCCGTTCGCCCGGCGCGCCCATCGCCGGCTTCGTGGGGATGCGCTACAGCTTCGGCAAAACCGGCAAGACTGAGGAGTAAGGGAGTTGAGGCAATAAAAAAGGGCTGCTTATTCAGCAGCCCTTTTTCATACTGTGCTGTGCGTCTTAGCGGTTCAGAATGTACATCGTGACTTCGAAACCAAAACGCATATCGGTGAATTCGGGTTTGCTCCAAGCCATGGTTCTCTCCTAATTAAAGTTATGTAACGATTAACCTACGCCGCCATTGTGTTCCGGCAAAGCATAAATTGTTAGGCAGAAAACACTGAATTCGGCCTAATGATTTTCATTAGATTCGGGCAGAAGGCTATCCTTCAATCAGCCCGGCGCGCATGGCTATGAGCGCGATCTCGGCCGAGTTTGATGCGTTAAGTTTTTGTTTTATATTATATAAATGCGTGCCCACGGTGCGCGGGCTCAAGTGCAGGACTGCGGCGATTTCGTTTACCGCCTTACCTTGCGCCAGCAGCATGAAAACCTCGAATTCGCGCGCACTCAACACATCCACCGGGGTCTTGTCGCCCGACAACTGCTGCATCGCCAGTTGCTGGGCAATGTTAGGTTCCAGAAAGGTCTTGCCCTGAGCCACCTGGCGGATAGCCTGGATCAGTGCTTCCGCCGCGCTGCGCTTGGTCAGATAACCCAGGGCGCCGGCTTTCAGTACCCGTTTCGGATGCATGATGTCCTCGTGCGCGGACAGCACCAGAATGCGCGCTTGCGGATCGCGCGCCATGATGCGGTTCACAGCTTCCAGCCCGCCGATGCCGGGCATGGAAATATCCAGCACCACCACGTCGGGTTTTTTCTCGGGATATAGACGGCAGGCGTCCTCACCGTTTTCCGCTTCCGCCACTACTTTCATGTCGGGCGCGCCTTCCAGCAGCAAACGGAAACCCATGCGCACCACGGCATGGTCATCAACCAGCATGACATTGATAATTGAAGTCCCCATCAGTTTTTTCCCGGCAGCGGAATATTCACTGTAACGCAAAACCCCTGCCCCCGAGCACTGGCTATCGCAAACATTCCGTTCAGCGCTTGCGCTCGTTCGCGCATGCCGAGCAGTCCGAAGTGTCCGCGCGGCGCGATATCCGCCACGGCGCCCCTGCCGTTGTCGCGCACGCTAAGATCAATGCAGGCGCCAGCGTTGGCTACTCTGATTTCCACCTGGCTTGCCTGCGCGTGCCGCACTACGTTGGTCAGACATTCCTGCACGATGCGGTAGAGCGTGATGTTGAGCGTCTCGCCCAGTGCATCGAGCTGGCCCGAGAAATCCAGCCTGAAATCGGTTTCGGGATACCGCGCATGCCACGCCGCTACGCTGTCCTGCAGGGTTTCCACCAAACCCAGATTATCCAATGCGCTGGGGCGCAGACGGCTGATGATGCCGTGCATGGCGTCATAAATGCGCGCCGCGACCTCGACGATGGTCTGCGCGCTAGTGCGCACTTCCGGCGTGCTCTCAACGCGATTGGCGATGGACGCGCCTATGGTCTTCACCGCGGTGACATATTGCCCCAGCTCGTCGTGCAGTTCGCGCGCGAGGCTGCGGCGTTCTTCCTCGACGTGGCTCTGAATCAGTTGCGTCAGCTGCCGGTTCTCCTCCAGTTCGCGCGCCGCCTGCTCGCCGCGTCTTTTCTCGGTGATGTCGCGCATGCTGCAGATTTCGCCGATCACCTGCTCGTGATGCGGATCTATCAGCGGCGCAGCGGACAGCGCAACGTCGATCAGGCGGCCGTCCCTGGCAAGCCTTTGCGTTTCCACATTTTCCACCAGGCCGCGGCGTTCCACGATTTCCAGATTGCCGCGGATTTCATCCGCGCGTTCCGGAGGAGTGAGCAGAGTGGCGGAACGACCGGCGATTTCCTGCGCGCTGTAGCCGAACAAGCGCTCAGCCGCCGGATTCCAGAAGGAGATATTGCCCTGCAAATCGTGAATCATGATGGCGTCATTCGATTGCTTGACGATCAATGCCAGCCTGCGGTTTTCCGCCATGCTGTCCTGCAGCGCGCCGGTCATGCGGTTGAAAGCATTGCTGATGGAAGAAAACTCGGGCAGCGCGAAGCGCGGCAGTCGCGCATCGAAATTTCCCTGCTGGGTTTGCTGCAGCCCCGCGAGAATCTGCGTGACCGGCTTCAGCGAGCGGCCGATGAACCAGAACACCAGCAGGTTCACCGCCACGAAAAAAACCAGCGCCAGCCACATCAGGGGTTGCAGATCATCCCAGGCATCGAGTATGGAGCGCGAAGGGTCGGGAGTGATTTGCAGCGTGCCGCCTTGAATTCTCAGAGTCACTTTTTCGGTCTTGGGCGCAACCAGCTGCGCGAACCACTCCGGTGCGGCACGTCCGGCTTTGTAACGGCTTACCGGCGATTGGTAAATCAGATGCTCCAGGCCGTCGTAGAGCCGGATGTCATTGGCGCGCACCCGTCCCAGGCTGGTCAAAAAATCCAGCAGCACCTGGCGCTGCGTGGCGGTGCCCGGGATAAACTGGCTGCCGTACAGCACTGCGGTCAATAATTGCACCGTGACGCGGGTGGTGCCTTCCAGTTCTTCCTTCACCGATTTGCGCGTGTCGTTGACGATAATGACGCCGATGCCGGCGATGAAAATCAGCATCAGCACCGTGATCAGCAGATTGATACGATAGCGCAGACTCATGGCGCAGGCACTCTGGATAAAATTTTCCTGAAACTTTCAGTGGCGGCGATGAGTTCCGCCGCCAGCGCCGGATGAGAAGAAGAATGGCCGGCGTTCTCCACGATTTTCAATTGCGCTTCCGGCCACGCGCGCTGCAAACGCTGCGCGGTTTGCACCGGACAGATCAGATCCAAGCGGCCGTGCACGATTGCAGCGGGTAGATGGCGGATTTTATGCAAATTCTCAATAAGCTTATTTTCTTTTAAAAAACAACAATTTATCAAATAATGAGTCTGCACTCGCGCCCGCGCCAGCATCAGCTCGTCCGCAACAGACGATTTTATTTGCGGCTGTGATTGTCCCAGCATCATGAGCTCGGTTTCATAACCATTCCACGCTTGCGCCGCCGCGCCTGCCTGCTGGAGATCCGGCTGATGTATCGCCTGATGATAATGCTGCAGCAAATTACCGTGTTTTTCTTCCGGCAAAAAATTCGCAAAACGCTGCCATGCTTCGGATGCGAAATTTTTCAGTCCGTAACAATACCAATCCAATTCCTCCGCGCTGGCGAGAAATATACCGCGCAGAATCAGCCCCAGCACAGCCGGTGCGTGGGCCTGCGCGTAAGCCAGCGCCAGCGTCGAGCCCCAGGAGCCGCCGAACAGCAGCCAGCGCTCGACGTTGAGCGCGCGGCGCAATTGCTCCATGTCGGCGATCAGATGCGCGGTTGTATTGTCGCGCACTTCGCCGCATGGTGTGCTTTTGCCGCAGCCACGCTGATCGAAAAGAATAATGTGGTAATGGCGGGGATCAAAAAAACGCCGGTGGCCGGGATTGCAGCTGCTGCCCGGCCCGCCGTGCAGAAACAGCACCGGCACGCCCTGCACATTGCCGCACTGTTCGTAATAAATACGGTGTCCGCCGGAAACATCCAGCCAGTCTTGAGCGTACGGCTCGATTTCCGGAAATAAACTCATTTTTCCAGCTCTTCTTTTTCCAGCTCGCCATACACATGCTGGACATTGAGCGGGTGCTGCTCGTCATAAAGCGCCCATTTTTTATACTTGGGTAAATCGGATTGTTTCAGCAAATCCAGCACGCTCATTCCGGCCTGATATTGCTTTTCCACCAGCGCGAGCAGGCTTTGCAGATAATCGAGAGTGTGATTTACGCGTTGCGGGCTGGAAACCGGGCCGTTTCCCGGCACCAGTATTTTGAATTTTTCGCCGCGCAATTTTCGCAACGCGTGAATCCAGCCGCGGGTTTTCGCCAGTTGTAAAACCGGGATGCGGTTAAGCGACACCAGCCCGCCGCTGAACAACACGCCGCTTTTTTTATCCAGCACGGCAAGATCGCCCTCGCTGTGCCCCCAGCCGTAATGCAGTAAACGCAGTTCGCGCCCGGCGAACACGGCCTTGCTGCTTTGCTCCACGCCGAGCGTGGGCAATGCGATTTCGGTGCCGGCCATTATGTCCGCACCCAGCGCTTTGGTCAGATTTTCGCGGCAATGTTCGCAGCGCTCGCGCATCGCTTTCAAGGTTTCGCTGTGCGCGAGTATGGCTGCGCCCTGTTGCGCGAACACCGCGTTGCCGAGCACATTTTCCGGATGCGGATGGGTGTCTATCACCAGTTTTACCGGCAGCGCGGTGATTTTGCGTATCGCCGCCAGCAGGCGCAACGCATGCGCGCGATGCGGGCCGGGGTCAATCACGATCACGCCGGCGCTGCCGACGATAAACCCGCTGTTGATGATGTTGCCGCGATTTTCCGGAGTGGCCGCCCCCGTCGCGCCGATCACGGCATAAACGTCAGGCGCAAGCTGCCGCGGTTTGAGTCCGTGCGCTTGCGCCGATGCCAGGCCGGAAACGAGCAGCAGGAAATAAAAAATGGTGCGGATTTTGCGCTCAGTCGTTCAGCTTGAAAACAATCGGCACCATCACCGTCACCTCGCGCTCACGCAAGGCTTGCGGCGGTTCCGGGAACGGCGCGGCGCGCTGCACCATTTCCAGCGCCTGCTTATCCAGCACTTCGAAACCGCTGGAGCGCAGCACGCTGGCGCTCAGCATTTTGCCGGTGCCGGAAATAATCAGTTGCAATTGTGCCGTGCCTTGCCAGCTGCGCAGCAAAGCGACATGGGGATAACGCTGATAGCGGGCAATCAGCGTGGAAAGCGTCCTGCCATAACCGTCAATCCACGCTGTTTCCGGGACAGCTTTTGCCACTGGAATTGCAAGAGCTTCTACCGGCTTGGCGGTGGTTTCCACCACCGGCGCCGGTTGCGGCGGCGCTGCACTTTCCCTGGGCAGCTCTGGCGGCGGTTTGGGCAGCATAAAATCGCTGCGCGAACGCGTCACAATCGGCCGCGGCGGTATTTTCTGTTCCGGTTTGGGCGGCACAATTTCCGGCGCGGCCTGCGGGACGGGCATCGCAGGCAGTTCGACACTCAGTATGGGCGGGGTTTGCACATTGCGGATGCGCCAGCCCGGCAACAGCCCGACCAGCAGGCCGTGCAGCAGCAAGGACAAAACCAGGGCCGCGACGACACGCGGCTGGCGGTACCATTCGACTTGAAAATAAGCGCTGATCACAGGACGGAAGAGTAAAAACCGGGGGTTAATGCAAGGTTAGTGCAAACCACGGCCTTAAGCAATCACCCCCCGTAAACTAATGAAAATCATGAGCTGTGATTGGTTATTTTTCCGATGTAGAACCCGCTGCCCCCGGCCCACAATGAGCACGGAATCTATGGGACGGTTGAAGTCTCGGGATCCCCGGACTTAGCGGTCCGGCGAGCTTTAACACTTTAATTTTAACCAGGAGATAATCATGCAATGGAGCAAACCTGAGTTCAGCGATATGCGCTTCGGCTTCGAAGTGACGATGTACATCGCGAATCGTTAATACCAGCCGCACCCGGGGCGGCGGTGACGCCGCTTCCGGTCTCCCCCGCCTAAGCCGCACAGTTTCGTTTAAAATCAGACAACATTAAATAGCGGGTGCGCCACGAGCGCGTTCGCGGCAGAGATATTAGCAATCAAACATGAAAATACGCGTCCTTGGAGCCGCCGCCGGCGGTGGATTCCCGCAATGGAACTGCAACTGCCCGAATTGCGACGGCGTGCGCAGCGGCAAAATCAAGGCCAAACCACGCACCCAGTCCTCGATTGCGGTGAGCGAAAACAATATGGACTGGATATTGTTCAATGCATCGCCCGATATTCTTTCCCAGATTAAAAGTTTCCCCGGCCTGCAGCCGGCGCGCGCTCTGCGCGACACCGCAATCCGCTCCATTATCTTGATGGACAGCCAGATTGACCACACCACCGGGCTTTTGATGCTGCGCGAAGGCAAAGCGCTGGAACTCTATTGCACGGAAATGGCGCGCGAGGATTTGACCACCGGCAATCCGCTGTTCAACATTCTGGGCCATTATTGCGGCGTCAACTGGCACCAGCTGCCGACCGCGCGCGGCAATAATTTCAACGTCATCGGCGCGCAGCATTTGCAATTCACCTCGGTGCCGCTCAAAAGCAAGGCGCCGCCCTACTCGCCGCATCGCAACGACCCGCACGAAGGCGACAACATTGGCATGCGCATCACCGATACCCGCAGCGGCAAGAATATTTTTTACGCGCCGGGCCTGGGTGAAATCGAAGCGCATCTCAAGCCGTTCCTGGAAAACGCCGATTGCCTGCTGGTGGACGGCACTTGCTGGAGCGATGATGAATTGATAAAACTTGGTATTTCCAGAAAACATGCGCGCGACATGGGGCATCTGCCGCAATCGGGCGCCGGCGGCATGCTCGGCGTGCTGAAAACCCTGGCGCACCCGCGCAAGGTTCTCATCCACATCAACAACACCAATCCTATCCTCAACGAAGACTCGCCCGAGCGCGCCGAGCTCACCGCCAATGGCATCGAAGTGGCGTATGATGGAATGGAGATAATTTTGTGAGGATAAGATGGGCGTGAACGAAAAACTGCCGTGGAGCCGCGAAGAATTCGAGCGCCAGTTGCGCGCCAAGGGCGGCCGTTACCATATTCATCACCCGTTTCATGTGGCGATGAACAGCGGAAAATTGAAGCGCGAACAGGTGCAGGGCTGGGTGTATAACCGCTTCTATTACCAAATCAGCATTCCCATGAAGGACGCGGCGATACTTTCCAATTGCCCGGAGCGCGATGTGCGGCGCGAATGGATCCAGCGCATCATTGATCACGACGGCACCCAGGGTGATGAAGGCGGTATCGAAGCCTGGCTGCGCCTGGGCGAAGCGGTGGGTCTGAAACGCGCGGACATCACTTCGCTTAAACATGTGCTGCCCGGAGTGCGCTTCGCGGTGGATGCCTACGTCAATTTCGCGCGCACCCGTCCGTGGCAGGAAGCGGTCACCTCTTCGCTCACCGAATTGTTCGCACCGGAAATCCACCAGAACCGCCTCGCGGGATGGCCGCAGCATTACCCGTGGATAGATGCCGAAGGCTATCAGTATTTCCGCAACCGCCTGGCGCAGGCGCGCCGCGACGTGGAATTCGCATTGGGCTTCACGCTGACTCATTACACTACGCGCGCGCAGCAGGAGCGCGCGCTCGATATCCTGCAATTCAAGCTCGACGTGCTGTGGTCCATGCTCGATTCCATGCAGGTTAATTATTGTCCGATGGAAATCAAATCATGAGCGGTGAACATTCTGCGCTGAGTGCCATGGACGTCGTGGAAATCCCGCGTCAGTTCCGCCTGCAATGGGAACCGGCGCAGCAGGCCTATGTGCTGCTGTATCCGGAAGGCATGGTGAAACTTTCGCAGAGCGCGGGCGAAATCATGAAACGCATAGACGGCAAACTCAGCGTCGCCGGCGTGGTCAAAAATCTTGAAGACTCTTTCCCCGGCGCCGATTTGCGCCAGGACGTAATGAAATTCATGGAGGTGGCTTATGAACGCGGTTGGATCCGCCCCAAAAATGCAGCCTAAACCGGCGAATAATCCGCTGTGGCTGCTGGCCGAGATTACCTATAAATGCCCGCTGCACTGCGTGTATTGCTCGAACCCGATTGACTACACGCGCTACGGCGAGGAACTTGCCACCGAGGAATGGCTGCGCGTGCTGCGCGAATCACGCGCGCTGGGCGCGACGCAACTGGGTTTTTCCGGCGGCGAACCGCTGGTGCGCAACGACCTGGAAATCCTGGTTGCCGAAGCGCGCCAGCTGGGTTACTACAGCAATCTGATTACCTCCGGCATCGGCATGAATGAAAAACGCATCGCCGCCTTCAAACAAGGCGGGCTCGATCACATCCAGCTTTCGTTCCAGGATTCGACGCGCGAGCTCAACGATTTCCTCGGCAGCACGCGCACTTTCGATCTGAAGATGAAAGTGGCGAAGCTGATCAAGCAATACGAGTACCCGATGGTGCTCAACGTGGTGCTGCACCGGCAGAACATCGAACATATCCAGCAGATTCTCGATATGGCGGAACAGTTCGGCGTGGAATATCTGGAGCTCGCCAACACTCAATATTACGGCTGGGCCATGCTCAACCGCGACCATCTGCTGCCATCGCGCGAACAGGTGGAGCGCGCCGAAGCCGTGGTCAACCGCTTCCGCCAGAAAATCGGCGACAAAATGCGCATTTATTTCGTGGTGCCCGATTATTACGCCAATCGCCCCAAGGCCTGCATGAACGGCTGGGGCTCTGTGTTCATCACCGTCACCGCCGATGGCGTGGTGCTGCCCTGCCACGAAGCGCGCATGCTGCCGGGGCTGACTTTCCCCAATGTGCGCGCAGCCGATATGAAATGGATCTGGTACGATTCGCCCGCATTCAATACCTACCGCGGCGATGAGTGGATGAAGGAACCGTGCCGCACCTGCCCGGAAAAAACCAAGGACTTCGGCGGCTGCCGCTGCCAGGCCTATATGCTCACCGGCGATGCGCGCAACGCCGATCCGGTGTGCGATCTGTCGCCGCAACATCATGTCATTGCCGCAGCCATCGCTAAATCGCAACAGGCGCAAACCAAAACCGTGCAGCCCATCATGTTCCGCGACGACGCCAACTCGCGCAAACTGAGCAAGAGCGCCGCTTGATTCTCTCATGATGCGCGATGCCGGCCTTGCTTCGACAACGCTTGCGGTTAAAGCGCAGGGGCTGACCAAGCGCTACGGTGCGGCACTGGCGGTTGACGCACTCAATCTGGAAATTCCCGCCGGCGGTTTTTTCGGCCTGCTGGGACCCAACGGCTCGGGCAAGACCAGCACCATCCACATGCTCTCCACTCTGATTCGCCCGACAGCGGGCGACGCCTGGGTGGCGGGGCATGCGGTAAACAGCAACGGCCTCAAGGTG
>JBOIFQ010000087.1:0-1510 GCA_050741655.1 Burkholderiales bacterium
ATTTTCTTGTCCGCCACCGCTTCGCCGACGCCCATGTTGAGCGTGATCTTGCTGATGCGCGGCACCTGCATGACTGACTGGTAGCCGAACTGCTGCATCAGCTGTTTGACCACGGTGTCCTTGTAGAAAGTCTGCAAACGCGCCATCGGTTCCTCTTAAGCCTTGATGTCGACCATTTCGCCGTTGGATTTGAAAATGCGCACCCGGCGGCCGTCTTCCAGCGCCTTGATGCCGACGCGGTCGCCTTTCTGGGTGGTGGGATTGAACAGCAGCACGTTGGAAACATGGATCGGCATTTCCTTGTCCACGATGCCGCCGGTATTGTTCTTGAGCGGATTGGGTTTCTGGTGCTTCTTCACCTTGTTCACGCCTTCCACCAGCAGATGCGTTTCATTCACCTTGCGCAATACCGCGCCGCGCTTGCCTTTGTCCTTGCCGGTGGTCACCAGCACCAGGTCGCCTTTTTTAATTTTTTGCATAATCCGTCCTTACAGCACTTCCGGCGCCAGCGAAACAATTTTCATGAAGCGCTCGGTACGCAGCTCGCGCGTCACCGGACCGAAAATGCGCGTGCCGATAGGTTCCATCTTGGGATTCAGCAGCACCGCGGCGTTGCTGTCGAATTTAATCAGCGAACCGTCGCTGCGGCGCACGCCTTTGGCGGTGCGCACCACCACGGCATGGTAAATTTCGCCTTTTTTCACCCGCCCGCGCGGCACCGCATCCTTGATGCTGACCTTGATGACATCGCCGATGCCGGCATAGCGGCGTTTCGAGCCGCCCAGCACCTTGATGCACATCACCGCGCGCGCGCCGGTATTGTCCGCGACATCCAGCACCGTCTGCATTTGAATCATTTTTTCATCTCTCCAACTTAAACCGTTGCCGCTTGCGCGGGGCGACGGTCAGTCTTGGATCCCGTCAGGATTGGATTGCTCCCCGTTAATCCGAAGAGCTAAATCAAAGCCGTGAATTATAAAAGTTATCCGCCTCTAAAGCAAGTCAAATAGTGCGGGCTTTTTCAATCAGCTTGGCCACCCGCCATGCCTTGGTCTTGGCCAGCGGCCGGCATTCTTCGATCTGCACCATGTCGCCTTCGTGAAATTCGTTGTTTTCGTCGTGCGCGTGGTATTTCTTGGAGCGGGTGATGATCTTGCCGTAGCGAGGATGGCGCACCGCGCGCTCGACCAGCACGGTAACGGTCTTGTCCATTTTGTCGCTCACAATGCGCCCGCTCAGGGTGCGCGTGTTGGCTATGCGTTTGGTTTCGCTCATGACTGCCTCGTCTTCTCGGCGAGCAGGGTACGCGCGCGCGCGATGTCGCGGCGCACCTTGCGCAACTGGCTGAAATTGGTGAGCTGCTGCGTGGCTTTCTGCATGCGCATGCCGAATTGCGCTTTCAGCAGCTCGTTGAGTTCCTGCTTAAGCTGCGCCGCCGATTTTGCTCTCAGTTCGCTCGCCTTCATGGTCAACCTACCTGTCGAATCACAAATGTGGTCAGAATCGGGAG
>JBOIFQ010000088.1:0-2643 GCA_050741655.1 Burkholderiales bacterium
TGCGCGCCGATGCCATGGCCGCGCTGGCAGGTTTTGGCGAGCGGGCGGCACGCTTGCGCCAACTCGCGGACTTCATCGTGTTGCGCCAGTTCTGAGTTTTGAACCTTGCGGCGTGCGGTGAGGCCTAAAAAGCCATATTCAAGCCAGTTTACTCGGATATTCGGCCCGCGCTATAATAGTTGAAGCGAATCGTTAAAGGAACCCAGGCATGAACTACCCCGAACCCGTGGTTAGCGCCATACCCGATGTGCAAAGCACTCCGGACCGGCGCCATCTGTCAATAGACAAGGTGGGGATCAAGGCCATCCGCCACCCGGTGCGCGTGGCCGACAAAAATGCGGGGGTGCAGCACACCATCGCCACTTTCAACATGTACGTGGATCTGCCGCATAACTTCAAGGGCACGCACATGTCGCGTTTCGTGGAAATTTTGAACAGCCACGAGCGCGAAATTTCGGTGGAATCGTTCGAAACCATCCTGCGCGAGATGGTGCAAAAACTGGAAGCCAAGGCCGGCCACATCGAAATGAATTTTCCGTATTTCGTCAGCAAGGCGGCGCCGGTTTCGGGCGTCGAAAGCCTGCTCGATTACGAGGTGACTTTCATCGGCGAAATCCTGGACGGCCAATACCGCTTTACCATGAAAGTGGTAGTGCCGGTGACCAGCCTGTGCCCATGCTCGAAAAAGATTTCCGAGCGCGGGGCGCATAACCAGCGCTCGCATGTGACGGTGACCGCGCGCACCAGCGGTTTCGTGTGGATCGAGGAAATCGTGCGCTATGTGGAAGACAATGCGTCGTGCGAGCTGTATGGCCTGCTCAAGCGCCCCGACGAGAAATACGTGACCGAGCACGCATACGATAATCCCAAGTTCGTCGAGGACATGGTGCGCGATGTGGCCTCTAGCCTGAATAAAGACGAGCGCATCGACGGCTACATCGTCGAATCCGAGAACTTTGAATCCATCCACAACCACTCGGCGTATGCACTGATCCAGCGCGACAAGAAAAAACACGGCGTGGCCGACGGCTTCATGCAAAGCGTGCGCGGCAACTGAATCGCAGACCCACCCTCACTCTATCTCTCTCCCCGAGGGAGAGAGTATAAAGGAATTTCGTTGGGTGGGCGGAGGATGTGGATGTGAAAGGGTTGCGCGGCAGGCGGGCTTCAAAATTCTGTTTTAATAGCGTTTGATCAGCATCATCTGCGTGCCTTCGCGTTTCATTTCCACGCGGTTGAGAAAGCTCATTCCCATCAGGACAATCGGCAGGTTGTCGCCTTCGAGCACCTGCGCGTCCACGTTGGACATGGAAATATCGCCCAGCTTCACCGTATCCAGTTTCAGGGTGTAGACCGGAACCACGCCGTTGGCGGTGGAAACCGCACCGCGCCGACCTTTGAAATAGTTGATGCCGAGCCGCTTGGCTTCGCTGCTGGATAAGGAGATCATGCTGGCGCCGGTGTCAATCAGAAATTTTACCGGCACGCCGTTGATGCTGCCTTCGGAAACAAAATGGCCGTTGGGGCCGGCATACAGGGTGACGCTGGGATTTTCCGCCGCGGCGAAACTGGAAGTGATGCCATGGCCCAAGCCCAGTATCAGCCGCTTGCCGTCAATTTCAAATTCCGCGCTTTCGGAATTGGAACCGAGTAGTTTGACCCCGGCATAAGTTTGGCCGGCGTTCAGGGTGCGCGGCGCGCCCTGGTTTATCGAGACCACTGCTTTTCCGGGAAAAAGTCCGATCACATCCACATCGGTTGCGGTTGCCACACCCGGCAATAGGAATGCCAGGAAAATTAAACTAAAATCAAGCCGTATGAAACCTGTCGCCATTTTTCGCCATGCGCTCACCGAGGGTCCGGGTTATTTTGCCACATTTCTGGACAACCATGCGATTCCCTGGATCCTGGTCAAAATTGACGAGGGCGACGCGGTTCCGCCACAACCCAACGCTTACAGCGGCCTGGTGTTCATGGGCGGGCCGATGAGTGTGAATGACAATTTGCCGTGGATACCCCAAGTGCTCGCCCTGATTCGACATGCGGTGAGTGCGGAGATTCCCGTACTCGGTCATTGTCTCGGCGGGCAACTCATGTCTAAGGCCCTGGGCGGAGTGGTGGGTAAGAACGCGGTCAGGGAAATCGGCTGGGGCGAAGTCAACATCGAGAATAATCCTGTTGCGCGGCAATGGCTGGGCGATACGCTCGAATCATTTCTATCCTTTCACTGGCATGGCGAGACGTTCAGCATCCCGCCGGGGGCGAGCCGCATTCTTTCCAATTCCTGGTGCGAGAATCAGGCGTTTGCAATGGGAAAACATCTGAGCCTGCAATGCCATGTGGAAATGACTCCGCAACTGATTCATAGCTGGTGCGAGACCGGCGCCAGGGAAATCGCCACCCACCCCGGGCCTTCGGTGCAGGATGCACAGGCTATGCAGGCCGATCTGGCAAAACGCGTTCCCCAACTGCACAGCGTCGCCGATCAACTCTACAGCCGCTGGATCAAAGGGCTGAGGAACCTCTGATTAAGTCCTCCGCGGCTTGCGTTGCAGGCAAAATGCGGATGGCTGCAAGGCGCGCGACGAAGGTCGTAGCTGGGACTACGACACCGAGGAGCGCAACGCCGCAGACGCCGCATTT
>JBOIFQ010000089.1:0-7447 GCA_050741655.1 Burkholderiales bacterium
CCACCAGGCAATGCACCTGGTGTGCAATCCCCGCGCGCCACTCCCTGGGCGAATTGATCAGCAGATTGTGCACGATGGGCGCGCCACAGTAATGCGTGACTTTGTTGTTGCGGATGGAATCGAAAATCAGCCTGGCGTCCACTTTGCGCAGGCAGACATTGGTGCCGGCGTTGGCCGCCACGGTCCACGGAAAACACCAGCCGTTGCAATGGAACATCGGCAGCGTCCACAAATACACCGCGTGACGCGGCATGCTCCAGTCTATGATATTGCTCACCGCATTGAGATACGCGCCGCGGTGGTGATAGACCACTCCCTTGGGGTTGCCGGTGGTGCCGGAAGTGTAGTTGAGCGCGATGGCATCCCACTCATCCGCGGGCAGCGCCCATTTGAAATCCGCATCGCCGGTTTTCAGAAACGCCTCGTATTCAATTTCGCCTAGCAACTCCCCGCCCGCGAATTCAGCATCATCCACGTCTATCACCAGCGGTTTTTTGTCGAGCTGCGTGAGCGCTTGCGCAATCGTGCCGCTGAATTCGCGATCGGTGATTAATACTTTCGCCTCACCGTGCTGGAGCATGAAAGCGATCGCCTCAGCGTCGAGCCGGGTGTTCAGGGTATTCAGCACCGCGCCCGCCATCGGCACGCCGAAATGCGCTTCGCACATGGCCGGAATATTGGGCAGCATCGCCGCCACGGTATCGCCCAAGACGATGCCGCGTTTTTGCAAAGCCGAAGCCAGCCGGCGGCAGCGCGCGTACATTTCGCTCCAGGTGGTTTTTTGCGCGCCATGAATAATGGCGATGCGTTTGGGGTAAACGTAAGCCGCGCGCTCAAGAAAACTTAAGGGGGAGAGCGCAGTATAGTTCGCGGGGTTTTTATCCAAATCAGTATTGTAGGGATCAATTTTTGCCATGGCGTCCTCTTTCATTCCGGAGAATCAACGTATTTTAGCAACCGCGTCCTCGACGCGCTCCACCGCGATGACTTCGATTCCGTCAATCGCCTGCTTCGGTTTGTTGGCCTTGGGTATCATCGCTTGCGTGAAACCGAGTTTGGCGGCTTCCTTGAGGCGTTCCTGCCCGCGCTGCACCGGGCGGATTTCACCGGCCAGCCCCACTTCGCCGAATACCACCAGTTTCTGCGACAGCGGCTTGTTTTTCAGCGAGGAGACTATCGCCAGCAGCACCGCCAAATCCGCTCCCGGTTCGGCGATTTTAACTCCGCCCACCGCATTCACGAACACATCCTGGTCGAAACACATGATGCCCGCATGCCGGTGCAGCACCGCCAGCAGCATGGCCAGGCGATTTTGTTCCAGGCCCACCGTGAGGCGGCGCGGGTTGGGCGCATGCGCCTCATCCACCAGCGCCTGAATTTCCACCAGCAAGGGGCGCGTGCCTTCCTGCGTCACCATCACGCAGGAACCCGCGACCTGGCTGCCGTGCTGGGATAAAAACAGCGCCGATGGATTGCTGACGCCTTTCAAGCCTTTTTCGGTCATCGCGAACACGCCCAGTTCGTTCACCGCGCCGAAGCGGTTTTTCACCGCGCGTATCAGGCGAAAACTCGAATGCGTGTCGCCTTCGAAATACAGCACCGTGTCCACCATGTGCTCCAGCACGCGCGGCCCGGCCAGCGTGCCTTCCTTGGTCACATGGCCGATGAAAACCAGCGCCGTGCCGCTTTGCTTGGCTTGGCGTGTAAGCTGCGCCGCGCATTCGCGCACTTGCGCCACCGAGCCCGGCGCCGATTGCAGCGCTTCGGAATACAAAGTCTGAATCGAATCTATCACCGCCACTTCGGGTTTTTGCGCGCTCAAAGTGGCTTGGATTTTTTCCAGCTGGATTTCGGACAGCAATTGCACCGGCTTGGCATCGAGCGCGAGGCGCCGCGCGCGCATGGCGATTTGCTGCGCCGATTCCTCTCCGCTGATATACAGCACGGATTGTTGCGCACCCATGTGGCAAAGCGCCTGCAGCAACAGCGTGGATTTGCCGATGCCGGGATCGCCGCCCAACAGCACCACTCCGCCTTGCACCAGCCCGCCGCCCAGCACGCGGTCGAATTCGGAAATACCGGTGGGCTGGCGCGGCACTTCCTGCGCCTGCACTTCTCCCAGAGATTGCAGCTTGCTGCTCGCCGCCACCGTGCTGTAGCGATTTTTGGCGGGCGCTTCAACCACGCTTTCCACCAGCGTGTTCCACGCCGAGCAATGCGGACACTGCCCTTGCCATTTGGGCGTTTGCCCGCCGCATTCGGTGCAGGTATAAACCGATCTGGGTTTAGCCATGAGTTTCAACCACCGGCACGCGCGCATTCAATTTGGTGAATAATTCATAGCTCACGGTACCCGCGGCTTTCGCCACTTGTTCCACCGCCAGACCCGCGCCCCACAGCGTGACCGGCGTGCCCACATCCGCAGCGGGAATTTCGCTCAAATCCACGCACAGCGTGTCCATGGAGATGCGCCCCAGCGTGCGGGTGATTTTGCCGTTGACGCAAACCGGCGTGCCGGTTTGCGCATGGCGCGGATAACCGTCGGCATAGCCGCACGCCACTACGCCGATCTTCATGGCTTTTCCCGCCGTGAAAAGACCGCTGTAACCCACGCGCTCGCCGGGCTGCAAGATCTGAGTGGCGATAATCCGGCTCTCCAGCGTCATCACCGGTTGCAAGCCCAGATCGTGCGCGCTTTTTTCGGCAAACGGCGAAGCACCGTAAAGCATGATGCCGGGGCGCACCCAATCGCCATGCGCTTGCGGGTAACGCAAAATCGCGGCGGAATTGGCGAGGCTTTTCGGCAGCTTCTCGCCCGCCGTGCATTGATTAAATTGCTCTAGCTGCGCGGCGATGCCCTGCTCATCGTCGGCGCAGGCGAAATGCGTCATCAGCGTAATGTTTGCCGCCTGTTGCCTGAGCCGCGCCAGCGCGCCACCCAATGCTTCGGGTTTGAAACCCAGGCGGTTCATGCCGGTGTTGATCTTCACGAACACATCGAGTCTCACCGGCAGCGCCGCCGCCGCGAGAATTTCCAGTTGTGCCGGATCATGAATCACTATGGTCAAGCCGTTTTCGGCAATCACCGGCAGTTCTTCCACGCTGTAAAAACCGTTCAGCAAAACCAGGTGCTGGCGGAAACCGGCATCGCGCAAAACCACGGCGTCGTTGAGATCGATCACCGCGAAACCATCGGCAGCGGCGAGTGCCCGCGCCACGCGCAGCAGGCCGTGGCCGTAGCCATTGGCCTTGATCACCGCCAGAATGCGCGCATGCGGCGCGTGCCGCCGGACCACGGCGAGATTATTTTGCAGAGCGGAGAGATCGATGCGGGCCAGAATCGGGCGGGTCATGGCGGTTTCTTTTTTAGTTTTCCGGAGCGGCGGAAATTGCACGGGAGCAACGGTTATTCAAACACAAAACGCCGCTTGCGGATAGGGCCGGAACGCGCCCGCGCGCATGGCGGCGCTGAAGGTTTCATGGTATAAAGTTGGCGGGTCTGACAGTGCAAAGACTCTGCTTACCATAACAATTACATTTACTCACCACGAGAATGAAGCGCGGTTTTTACATCATACTGGCGGCGCAGTTTTTTTCCGCGCTCGCCGATAATGCCTTGCTGTTCGCAGCCATCGCGCTCCTGATGGAACTCAGGGCGCCGGATTGGCAGACTCCGGTATTGCAGCAATTCTTCGTGTTTTCCTATATCGTGCTGGCGCCTTTCGTCGGCCCCTTCGCCGATGCGCTGCCCAAGGGCAGGGTAATGTTCATCAGCAATGCGGTGAAAATCGCGGGCTGCCTGATGATGCTGGTCGGGTCGCACCCGCTTTATTCCTACGGCGTGGTCGGCATCGGCGCGGCGATGTATTCGCCGGCCAAATACGGCATTCTCACCGAATATCTGCCGGCCAATAAGCTGGTGCCTGCCAACGGCTGGATGGAAGGCCTTACGGTTGCCGCCATTATCCTCGGCGCCATCGTCGGCGGGCTTTTGGTAAAACCCGAGCTCGCTAATCATTATCTGGAGCTATTCGATATTCCGGGTTTTGATTCCGGCATAAACACGCCGCCTGAATTCGCGATTTCGATTACTCTCGGTCTGTATTTTGTCGCCGCTATCATTAATCTTTACATTCCCAGGGTAGCGCTGGATCACAAACTGCCGCACAAAGACCCGCTTTATATTCTGCACGACTTCTGGCATTGCTTTAAATTGCTGTGGCGCGATCCGCTCGGCCAGGTGTCGCTGGCGGCGACCACTTTGTTCTGGGGCGTGGGCGCGACGCTGCGCCTCATCATCCTCGCGTGGGCGGCGATGGCGCTCAAATTCGGATTGGACAAAGCGACGCAGCTTACCGCCGTGGTCGCCATCGGCATCGCCATCGGTTCCATCATCGCCGCCAAGTACGTGAAGCTGGAACAGTCGGTGCGCATCCTGCCGCTCGGTATCGTCATGGGTCTGAGCCTGATGCTGATGGTTTTCATCAGCAACGTCACTCTCGCTATCATCCTGCTGGTCATCATCGGCGCGTTTACAGGTTTCTTCATCGTGCCGATGAATGCCTTGCTGCAGCATCGCGGGCATCTGCTGATGGGCGCCGGCCACTCGATTGCGGTGCAGAATTTCAACGAGAACCTGAGCATCCTCGTCATGCTCGGCATTTATGCCGTGATGATCAAGTTCAAGTTTTCGATCTTCATCATCATCGTGACATTCGGATTTTTCATCAGCGTTACCATGGCCTATCTGTACCGCCGCCACGCGCAGGACAAAATCGAAGCTTAAAGAATCACCGGCGTGTCCGGCAGTTCGTTGGATTGCGTCGGCTGCGCAGGGTAATGTTGTTCCAGGTGACCGGCCACCGCCTCGACGCCGGCAATCACGCCTTGCTCAAACTGGCCGGCCCGAAAAGACTTTTCCATCCGGCGGCAGATTTCTTCCCACCCCACATTGCCCAAGCGGGCATGCACGCCGCGGTCGGCGACAATCTCCACATCGCGATCGGCAAGCAAGAGATAAATCAGCACGCCGTTGTTGTGTTCGGTGTCCCACACCCGCAGTTGCGAGAACACCTGGTGCGCGCGCTGGCGCGCCGTCTGTCCGCGCAGCAACGGAATAAAATCCAGCGCCGGTTCCACCGCGAAGCGGATTTGTCCCCGATGCGCGGCTTCGCAGCCGCGAATCGCCTGCTCGATGGCACGCAGCGCGCGCGGCGGGAAAACCCGCCTTAGCGCAAGCTGTCCCGTCATCAGATGTTTGAAGATGCGTTTTGGCTTCATGCTCACCAGCTCCCGGAAGCCCCGCCGCCGCCGAAACCGCCTCCGCCGCCGCTGAATCCGCCCCCGCCAAAGCTACCGCCTCCGGACGACCCATAGCCGCCCGCAGGCCAGCCGCCGCTATAGCCGCCGCGCGTATTCACGAATAATCCGAACACAAACAGCATTAGGCCGGCAATCAGCGCGATTAAAACTATCCCGGAAAAAAACCACACCACGAATCCGCCCAGCACGCTCAAAGTGAGCGAACCGAACAGGCGGCCGAACAAGGTGCGCATTACTCTGTCCAGGAAAACAAACAGCAACAGCGCCGGGATTAAAAAATGCATGAAATCCGAACCACGGATGCCGCTGGCGCCGCCACGCGGCGCAGGCAAAGGCTCGCCTTCGATCACCGCCATGATCCGCGACACGCCGGCATCCACGCCGGCATAAAAATCACCGTGTTTGAAATGCGGAATGATGATGTCGCTGACTATGCGCTTGGCCGTGGCGTCGTTGAGCGCGCCTTCCAGACCATAACCGACCTCGATGCGCAAAGCACGATCGTTCTTCGCCACCAGCAGCAGCACACCGTCATCTATTCCCTTGCGTCCCAGTTTCCATGTCTCGGCCACGCGGATAGCGTATTGCTCCACGGTTTCCGGCTGCGTGGTCGGAACCATCAGGAGCGCTATCTGGCTGCCTTTTTTGGCTTCAAAAGCCGCGAGTTTTTGTTCCAGTTGCCGGGTTTGATCGCTGGAAAGCGTCGCGGTCAGATCGGTGACACGTGCATGCAAAGGCGGAACCGCCACCTCGGCGCGGGCCAAGCCCGCGGCCAGGCACAGCAGCGATAAAACCGCGAGCCACTTACGAATCATTTATTCGCCGGCGCGGGCGCGGAAAAATCCACCTTGGGCGGCTTGGCGATTTCTTTTTCGTTTTCCACGGTGAACGAAGGTTTGACCTGAAAACCGAACAGCATCGCCGTCAGGTTGCTGGGGAAAGAGCGTACCGTGACGTTATATTCTTGCACCGCTTTGATGTAGCGGTTGCGCGCCACCGTGATGCGATTCTCGGTGCCTTCCAGCTGCGCCTGCAGATCGCGGAAATTGGCATCCGACTTGAGCTGCGGATAATTTTCCGCCACCACCAAGAGCCGCGACAAGGCCGAGCTCAGTTCGCCTTGCGCCGCCTGGAATTTGGCGAACGCCTGCGGGTCGTTGACGAGTTCGGGTGTGGCCTGGATGGCGCCCACTTTGGAACGCGCTTGAGTCACGCCCAGCAATACGTCTTTTTCCTGCTGCGCATAACCTTTCACCGTATTCACCAGATTCGGCACCAGATCGGCGCGGCGCTGGTATTGGTTGATGACTTCCGCCCAGCCTGCCTTGATTTGTTCATCGGCGGATTGCAGCGTGTTATAACCGCAGCCGCTTAATGTCAGCGCGGCCAAAACCAAAACCAGAAAAGCCGGAATCTTGCGCATGGGTTTCTCCTTGTGAAATGGTGCTGCGCGTAAATGGGGGCGAAAGCGGCGATTACAAGTTGCGCAAGGTGTCGCGGGCAAAACACAAATCAGCCCAAGCCTTGGCCTTGTCGGGCAGATTGCGCAGCAGATACGCCGGATGATAGGTCACGATGAGCGGAATGCCGCGGTAATCGTGCACATGTCCGCGCAGGCTGGCGATGGTGGCTGCGGTCTTGAGCAGATTAAGCGCCGCCACCTTGCCCAAGGCCACGATGAGCTTGGGCTTAATCAAGGCGATCTGCTGTTCCAGATATGGCTCGCACTGGCTGGCTTCCAGCGCTTCCGGATTGCGGTTTCCGGGCGGACGGCATTTCACCACGTTGGCGATATATACATTATCGCCGCGCCGCAAACCCAGTGCGGCCAGCATATTGTCCAATAATTTCCCGGCCTGGCCGACGAAAGGCTCTCCCTTGGCATCTTCTTCCGCGCCCGGCCCCTCGCCGACAAACAGCCAATCGGCGTTTTCATCGCCTACGCCGAACACCGTCTGCGTGCGCTTGGCGTGCAAAGGACAATCGGTGCAAGCCGCGACACGGGCTTTAAGCCGCGGCCAGCCCATGCGCATAATTTGCGAGCGGCGGTCGCCAACATCTTCAACCGGCTGAGGCGCCGCGCGCAGCCGCCACTCGGTCAAGCCCAGTTCTTGCAGAATCAATT
>JBOIFQ010000090.1:0-5762 GCA_050741655.1 Burkholderiales bacterium
GACTACGGCCGGTCGGGGTTTACCGTAGGCGCCTGGAGCAACGCATACCACCACGTCGCCACGCTTCACTTCCACCCCGTGCCGTCATACAGATCGCTTAAAGGAATCTTGCAGCGGCCCTCGGTACGGCGAATAAGCAGCGATTGACGGCGCGCTTCACGCGCCAGCCCTTCACGGTTCATGTTTTTCAGGAAAGCGTTCACGGCTTCCACTACCACGCGGTTGGGTTTGCTGGCGAGCCTGGACGCGGCCAGGTCCAGCCGTTCCGACAAATCCTCCGGGAAACGAAAGCTCCGGGTCACCGACATCTCGCCACCTTTTGCAATACAATGCAATGCATATTTTCAGGCAGATTCGCCGCCGCTGTCAAGCCGCGAAACACCGAGTTGCAACTCGCGCCAAAAAACAGTGAAAGGTGAAGAAATTGTAGCTGACCGATGCCTGCCCGCAATCCACACCGATGAAGTTACTGCTCCGTGAGATGCCGCGCACCGCGCGCCTGCTTGATGGTGCTCCGGCGTTTCTTGCTCTCGAGCCGGCGCCGTTTCGACGCCTGCGTGGGTCGGGTTTTAATGCGCGGTTTGGGCTTGATGAGCGCCTTGCGTATCAGTTCAAACAGGCGTTCGCGCGCATCCTGCCGGTTTTGCGCCTGGGTGCGAAAACGCGCCGCTTCGATGATGAGAATCCCGTCTCCGGAGAGACGTTTGCCGGCCAGGGCTTTGAGGCGCGCGCGCACCGCTGTTGGCAGATACTTTGAATTGCCGGCATCGAAACGCAGTTGCACCGCGGTCGCCACTTTGTTCACGTTCTGCCCGCCCGGCCCCGTAGCGCGAATAAACCGCTCTTCGATATCCGCTTCGTCGATAAAAACGCCGTGGCCGACTTTGATCATGGCGTGCAGCTCCGGTTAAATCCGCGGGCTTCAGGAAACCGCGCCGGCCTGCGCGTGGCGTTTGCCGCGCTTCGCCGCCAGCCAGTTCTGAAACGATTCCAGATAAAGATAGATGACAGGAGTGATGTAAAGCGTGAGCAGCTGCGATAGCAGCAGGCCGCCGACCACCGCCAGACCCAGCGGGCGGCGCGCCTCCGAACCCGCGCCCAGGCCCAGTGCAATCGGCAAGCTGCCCATCAGCGCCGCCATGGTGGTCAACATGATGGGACGGAAGCGCACGATGCAGGCCTGGTATATGGCTTCGAACGGCGGCAGCCCATGCGTGCGCTGCGCTTCAATCGCGAAATCTATCATCATGATGGCGTTTTTCTTGACGATGCCGACCAGCATGATGATGCCGACAAACGCATACATGTCCAGATCGTAATGAAACAGCAGCAGTGTGAGCAGCGCGCCCAGCCCCGCGGTGGGCAGGCCGGAAAGTATGGTGAGCGGATGAATGAAGCTCTCATAGAGTATGCCGAGCACGAGGTAAATCACCAGTATCGACATGAGAAGCAGATAACCCATGTTCTGCAGCGAGGACTGGAACGCCTGCGCCGCGCCCTGGAAGCTCGCGGTCAGCGTGGCCGGAGCGCCCATTTCATTTTTCGCTTTTTCGATCTGGGTAATGGCCTCACTCAACGACACTCCCGGCTGCAAGTCGAAGGAAATCGTCACCGCCGGCAATTGCCCCTGGTGATTGATGGTGAGCGTGCCCACGCCCGGAGCGAGACGCGCCACCGCGCTCAGCGGCACCAGCGCGCCGCTGCCGGAGCGCACGTAGAGCAAGGACAACGCCTGCGCATCGGCTTGGTATTTGGGATCGAGCTCCATGATCACCCAGTATTCGTTGCTCGGTGTATAGATGGTCGAAACCTGGCGCGAACCATAGGCGTTATACAGCGCGCTTTCAATCTGCTGTGAAGTGACGCCGAGCGCGGAGGCTTTGTCGCGCTGGATTTCCACCAGCACCTGCGGGCTGGAAATCTGCAGATCGCTGGTGACATCGCGAAAACCCGGCACTTGCCTGAGTTTGGCTTCGATCTGCGGCGCCCAGCGGTACAGCGTCTCGGTGTCGGCGTCCTGCAGGGTGTACTGATACTGGCTCTTGGTGAGCGTGCCGCCGATGCGGATGGTCGGCAGATTCTGCAAATACACCTTGATGCCGGGAATCGCCTGCACTTTCGGCCGCAATTCCTGAATCACTTCATCGGCGCTGGCGCGCGCGCCGCGCGGTTTCAGACGGATGAAAATGCGCCCGAGATTGAGCGACTGGCTGGAGCCGCCGGCGCCGACGAAAGACATCAGCGATTCCACGTTGGGATCGGCGCGGATCACTTGCGCCACCAACTGTTGCTGCTGCGCCATGGCATCGAACGAAATGTCCTGCGCCGCCTCGGTGAACACGAACAGCTGGCCGGTGTCCTCGCTCGGCAGGAAACCCTTGGGCATTTTCACGAACAGCACGCCGGTGGCGACGACGATGGCGGCGAACACCAGCAGGGTAAGGCGGCGCCGCGCCAGCACCCATTTCAGGCTCACATCGTAATAATGCTTGAGACCTTCGAAAAAAGATTCGGCCAGCGCATACAGCCGGCCGTGTGGCCGCTGCCGTTCAGAGCGCAACAAGCGGCTGCACAGCATCGGCGTCAGCGTCAGCGACACGAAACCGGAGATCAGCACCGCGGTAATGATGGTCACCGCGAATTCGTGCAGCAGCTTGCCCAGCACGCCGCCCATGAAAAACACCGGAATGAACACCGCCGCCAGCGATAAGGTCATGGACAGGATGGTGAAAGAGATTTCCCGCGAGCCGTTGAGCGTGGCTTGGAGCGGGCTCTCGCCCTGCTCCAGGTGGCGCGAAATATTTTCCAGCATGACAATGGCATCATCCACCACGAAACCGACGCACAGAGTGAGCGCCATCAAAGACAGATTGTCTATGCTGTAGCCCAGCAAATACATGAAAGCAAAAGTGCCGATGATGGAAAGCGGCAGCGCCAGGCTGGGGATCACGGTCGCCGAAAGATTGCGCAGGAACAGGAAAATCACCAGCACCACGAGAATTAAAGCCAGAAACAGCGAGAACTGCACGTCGTTGACCGAGGCGCGGATGGATTCGGAGCGGTCGTACAGAATATCCATGCTCACGCCGGCGGGGATTTCGGCGCGGAATACCGGCAGCAATTTCCTGATGGCGTCCACCACTTCCACGGTGTTGGTGCCGGGCTGTCTCTGGATGCTGAGCACGATGCCGCGCGCATCGTTGTACCAGGCCGCGACTTTGTCGTTCTGCACACTGTCCATGACCCGCCCCAACTCATCCAGCCGCACCGGCGAGCCGTTGCGGTAAGCCACGATGAGCGGGCGGTATTGCGCCGCGTTTTGCAATTGTCCGCTAGCCTGGATGGTGACGGTGCGCTGCGGGCCGGACAGTGTGCCGGTCGGCAGATTGACGTTGTGCTGATCCAGCGCTTTCTCGACTTCGTCGATGCCGATGCCCTTGGCCGCCAGCAGATTGGGATCGAGCTGCACCCGCACCGCGTATTTCTGCGCGCCGAACACCTGCACCTGCGCCACGCCGCTGATCATGGAAATGCGCTGCGCCAGCAGCGTTTCCGCGTATTCGTCCACCGCGGACAGCGGCAAGGTTTTGGAAGTGAGCGCCAGATAAAAAATCGGCGAATCCGCCGGGTTCACCTTGCGGTAGGACGGCGGCGTGCTCATGCTGGGCGGCAACTGGCGCGCGGCGGCGGAAATCGCGGATTGCACATCCTGCGCGGCGGCATCGATGTTGCGATCGAGCGAAAATTGCAGGGTAATCTGCGACGTGCCCAAAGCGCTCACCGAGCTCATCGAATCGAGTCCGGCGATGGTCGAGAATTGTTTTTCCAGCGGCGTGGCCACCGCGGAAGCCATGGTCTCGGGGCTCGCGCCCGGCAACTCTGCGGAAACCTGGATGGTGGGAAAATCCACGTTGGGCAGCGCGCTCACCGGCAGGAAACGGTAACCGAGCAGGCCCGCGATCAGAATCGCGCTCATGACCAGGATGGTCATGACCGGACGCTTGACGAATAATTCCGGAATATTCACGAGCCGGTTTTGTATTCCACGCGCGTACCGGGAGTGAGGCGCAACTGGCCGTTGGTCACCACGGTTTCACCGGCCGCAAGCCCTTTGGCGATCACGCTTTGCCCGCCGTCGGCCCACGCTACCGCCACTGCGCGCACTTCGGCGGTGGCATCCTTCACCACGTACACGTACTGACCTTTGGGCCCGATCTGCACCGCCTGGCTCGGCACCACCAGAGCATCCGCTTGTTCATACAAGGTAAGCGCGACGTTGGCGAACTGGCCAGGCCACAGCACCCGCTCCTTGTTTTCAAACAGCGCCTTGAGCTTGATGGTGCCAGTGGTGGTGTCCACCGCGTTGTCCACAAACGCGAGTTCACCGGTGAGCGGCGCGGCATTGGTATTCGGCAGCGTCACCTGCACGCTCAATTTGCCGGCGGCCTGATGGCGCTGGATCTCGCCCAAATTCTGCTCGGGCACGGAGAAGTTGACGTAAATCGGACTGATTTGATTGATCACCACCAGGAAAACGGTGTCGTTGGCTTTCACCAGATTGCCTTCCTGGATCATGATTTTGCCGGTGCGGCCGTTGATCGGCGAGCGGATCTGGGTGTACTCAAGTTGCACCTTGGCGCGCTTCACCGCCGCCCGGTCGGCGCTCGCGGTGGCTTCGGCGGCATCGCGGTTGGTGCGGATTTGCGCATAGAATTCCTTCGACACGAAATTCTTGTTGAGCAGATCCAGATAGCGCCTTTCCTGGGCATTGGCGTTTTCCAGTTGCGCCTGATCGCGCAGCAGGTTGGCTTCGGCTTGGTGCAGTTGCGCTTCAAACGCGCGCGCGTCAATTTCAAACAACAGCGCGCCTTTCTGCACGTCCTGCCCTTCCTTGAAATACGCGCGCGTAATCTGGCCATCTATCAGCGCTTTCAGCGCCACGCTGGCGTAGGCCTCGACATTGCCTATGCCCTGAATGCGCACCGGCATGGTTTTTTTCTCCACCGCCGCCACCGTGACTGGCACCGCCGGGGGCGTCTTGTTTTGCTGCGCCTGGGAATCCTGCCCGCTGCAGGCGCACAGCGTCAGCAGCCCGGCAACGGCGCAACACAGTGAAATTTGCTTTAGCGGCAGGTCCGGAGTATGAGTTATATAAAGATTATTCAGAGTTTGAAAGCGCCCGTGGTCCAAAGTTCTGCGCGGCTCAGCCGCGCCGCCATAGCGTACCTTGCGCGGTGTCTTCCAGGATCACACCCGCCTTGAGCAATTCATCACGGATGCGGTCGGATTCGGCGAATTGTTTCGCCTTGCGCGCCGCGCCGCGCGCGGCGATAAATTCTTCGATGCGCGCGGCGGATAAATCCGCCCCGCTCGCCGCTCCTTGCAGGAACGCTTGCGGCTCGCGTTGCAGCAGACCCAAAACCCCCGCCAGCGATTTGAGCATTACCGCCGCTGCGCGCGCGTTGCCGCGGTTTACTTCATTGGCGAGTTCGAACAGCACCGCCAGCGCTTCCGGCGTGTTGAAGTCGTCGTCCATGGCCTGCTTGAAGCGCGCGGCATGAGGTTGCTGCCAGTCAATTTTCATGCTGGCCGCATCCATCCCTTTCAGCGCGGTATAAAGCCGCGTCAATGCCTGGCGCGCGTCGTCCAGATGCTGATCGGAATAATTCAGCGGGCTGCGGTAATGCGCGCGCAGAATGAAAAAACGCACCACTTCGGCGTCGTACAGTTTCAGCACCTCGCGCACGGTGAAAAAATTGCCG
>JBOIFQ010000091.1:0-12012 GCA_050741655.1 Burkholderiales bacterium
CATGACGCGCTCGCTCAAGGCCGGACGGCGCGTGAAACTCAAGCAAGTGGGATTGTTCGCCGATGGCGTGGCGGTGAAGGAAGTGGGCAGGGAAACCTTCCGCTTGTGCCGCCAATACGTGGACGACATGGTGCGGGTGGACACCGACGCGATTTGCGCCGCCATCAAGGATGTGTTCGAAGACACGCGCTCTATCCTCGAACCGGCGGGCGCGCTCGCTGTGGCCGGCGCCAAGGCTTATGCCCAAAAGAAAAAACTCAAGCGCAAAACGCTGGTGGCGATTGCCTGCGGCGCCAACATGAATTTCGACCGCCTGCGTTTCATCGCCGAAAACGCCGAGCTCGGCGAGCAGCGCGAAGCCATCCTGGCGGTGACTATTCCCGAACGTCCCGGCAGCTTCAAGAAATTCTGTTCGCTGTTGGGCAAGCGCAACATCACCGAATTCAATTACCGCATCGCCGACCCCAGGCAGGCGCATATTTTCGCCGGTGTGCAAGTGCATAACCGCGACGAGCGCGTGAAGCTCGCCGCCATGCTCAGGCGCCATGGTTTACACACGCTGGATTTTTCCGATAACGAAATGGCCAAGCTGCATGTGCGCCATCTGGTGGGCGGCCATGCGCCGCTGGCCGAAAATGAATTGCTTTACCGTTTTGAATTTCCCGAGCGCCCGGGCGCGCTGATGAAGTTTTTGAACAGCATGCGCTCGGACTGGAACATCAGCCTGTTCCACTACCGCAATCACGGCGCCGATTACGGCCGTGTGCTGGCCGGTATCCAGGTGCCGCCGCGGGAAATGCCGCAGTTCCGCCGTTTTCTCGACCGGCTCGGCTACGCGTATTGGGACGAAACCAAAAATCCCGCGTATAAACTGTTCCTCAGCTAACCTTTACCGCCGCCGAAATAATCGGGCGGCGCATAGCATACGGGTGAACTGTAAGCGCGTTCCGGTTCCGGCGTGTGACGCGCCAGCAATTCGATTTTGCTCTCGCTCACGGCATACACACCGCGTTCGGTGGCGATGTAATCCATGGGGATATCGTAAGGTTGCGGATGAATGGTGGCAAGCCGTGCCAGTTCATAAGTCACGCCTATCACCAGCGGTTTTTTTGGCAAACTCGCCAGCGTGCGATCGAAAAATCCGCCGCCGTAGCCGAGGCGAAAACCCTGCTCGTCAAATCCGTTCATCGGTAACAGTACGGTATCGGGTACAACTTCGCCCGATTCAGCGGGATAAGGAATATCGAGCGCGCCATTGGCCATTTTCACGCCGGGATGCCATTGGCGGAAAATCAGCGGCGTGCGCGGCGCGATGACCACCGGCAGTGCCGCGGCGGCGCCGCGCGTGCGCAGCTTTTTTATCAGGAAGCGCGCATCGAATTCGCCTTGATGCGGCCAGCAGAACGCCACCACGCCGCGCGCCAGATTGGGAAACGCGCGTTCAAGATGAATGCTGAGCGCCGCGTTCCAGCGCATGCGCTCTTCAGCGTTCACCGCCTGGCGTTTTGCAACCAGTTCGGCGCGCATTCGTTTGCGCCAGTTTTTGAGTTGGGCGGGGTCCATGCGTCGCGTTCCGAGTGCGGTCGTGGTATCCTGATTTGTCTATGAGAAAGACTATAGCAGGAACGCAAAAGTTTTGGTTCGCCTTGTGTGCCGCGCTGTGCCTGGCCGCGCCCGCGCGCGCCGATCAGGGCGAAGATTTTCTGGTGGCGCGCGACGCCTACGCTTCCGGCAATATCGCGCGGCTCGATCAATACGCGCGGCGCTTGCAGGGTTATGTGCTCGAGCCTTATGTTGCCTACTGGCAATTGCGCGCGCGGCTGGATGATGCGCCGCCGGAAACGGTGCGTGCATTCATCTGGCGCACCAGCGATACCCTGCTGGCTGAGCGCATGCGCGGCGAATGGCTGAAAGCGCTGGCGCGCAAGAAACAATGGGAGCTGTTCCACGCCGAATTTCCCCAGTTACGCGGCAGCGAAAGCGTTGAACTGGCCTGCTACGCGCTGCAGGGCCGCCTGCGCAATCACGACGACACCGCGCTGATTGAAGCGCGCGGCCTGTGGTTTTCCGCCGAGGAGCGCCCCGACAGTTGCGCGCCGCTGTTCGCGGCGCTGTTCGCGCACAAAACGCTGGGCAGCGAGGATATATGGCAAAGGCTGCGCCTCGCCCTGGAAGCGGGTAATTTGAACACCGCCAAGCGCGTCATTCAATATTTGCCGGCCAATCTCGCGCCCAATCCGCGCCTGTTCAAAAGCATAGCCAGCCAGCCCGAGCGCTATCTCGCCAAACCCGCTTATAGCCTGAAAACACGGCCCGGGCATGAGTTGACCTTGTTCGCGCTCTATCGCCTGGCGCGCAACGAACCCAGGCAAGCGCTGACTCAATGGAACAAGCTGGCTCATCAATTCAGCGCGGAAGAACAGCAATATGTGTGGGGACAACTCGCGTATAACGCGGCGCAGAAACACGAGCCCGGGGTGCTGGACTGGTTTGCCAAAGTGCCGGCGAATCAGCTCAACGACCAGCAGTTGGGCTGGAAGGCGCGTGCGGCGCTGCGCGCGCTCAACTGGGCGGAAGTGCTTGACAGCATAAATTCAATGACAGTGATCGAGGCGCGTGAGTCGGCGTGGCGCTACTGGAAAGCGCGCGCGTTGCGGGCGCTGGGCAAAACCGTCGAAGGCGACGCGATTTTGCGGGAGCTGGCGAACGATCATTATTATTACGGCCAGCTGGCGAGCGAAGAACTGGGTGCGACACACAGCACACCCGCTATTGTGTACCAGCCGAGCGAGCAGGAATTGACCGCTATTGAGCAGCTGCCTTCCATCCAGCGCGCGCTTACGCTTTATCGTCTGCAGTTGCGCTTTGAGGGAAATCTCGAATGGCAATGGGCGATCCGCGCTTTCGACGACCGGCAGTTGCTCGCCGCCGCCGAAATCGCGCGCCGCAACCAACTTTATGAACGCGCTATTTTCACCGCCAACCAGACTCTGCAGCTGCATGATTTCAGCCTGCGCTATCTGGCGCCTTATCACGAATATTTGCACGAATACGTGCGCCAGTCCGATCTCGACGAGGCCTGGGTTTACGGCGTGATCCGCCAGGAAAGCCGCTTCGAGCTTAACGCGCATTCCAACGCCGGTGCGCGCGGACTGATGCAGTTGATGCCGGCTACCGCCAAATGGGTGGCGCGGCGCATCGGCAACAAGGGTTTCCGCCAAACCAAGGTGCATGATCTCGATATCAACCTCAATCTCGGCACCTATTACCTGAAGCACATCCTGGATCTTTCCGGCGGGCAGCTGGTGCTGGCTTCGGCGGCGTACAACGCCGGACCCACGCGTGCGCGCCAGTGGAGCGCGGACGTGCCGCTGGAAGGCGCGATTTACGTCGAGACCATTCCGTTGAATGAAACGCGCGCTTATGTCAAAAAAGTGCTTTCCAACACACTCTACTACGCCCAGGCCTTGGGCCAGCCGCCGCTGGCGCTGAAAGGCCTGCTCGGCACTATTCCACCGCGCGGACAAAGCCAGGCGCTGCGCGACGAGAGATAAGCGTGAAGCTGGATAAGGTTTGTGTTATCGGCGGCAGCGGGTTTGTAGGAAAACATATTGTCCATTTGCTTGCCGCGCAAGGAAAGCAAGTACGGGTGCCTACACGCGACCGCGAGCGCGCCAAGGAACTCATCGTGCTGCCCACGGTGGATGTCATGCCGGCCGATGTGCATGATGACGCGCAGCTTGCAACCATGCTCGAAGGCATGGATGCGGTGATCAACCTTGCCGGCATTTTGCATGAAAGCAAGCCCGGCGAATTTCAGCGTACGCATGTCGAACTGCCGCTGCGCATCCTGCGCCAGTGCCAACGTCTGGGCATAGCGCGTTTTGCGCACATGAGCGCGCTTAACGCCGCCGTCAACAGCCGCAGCGCCTACTTGCGCTCCAAGGGCGAAGCGGAAACGGCGCTGTGGCAGGAAGCGCAAGCTGTGGCGCTTACCGTGTTTCGTCCCTCGGTGATTTTCGGGCGCGGGGACTCATTTCTCAATCTGTTCGCCAAACTGCTCAAGTTCTTTCCCGCCCTGTTTCTGGCCTGCCCCAAGGCGCGTTTTCAGCCGGTGTTCGTGGAAGACGTGGCGCGCGTGTTTGTGGATAGTCTGCCCAAGCTCGATACTTTCGGCCAAAGCTATGATTTGTGCGGGCCGAAAATTTATACGCTGCGCGAACTGGTACGCTACGCGGCGCAACTCACTGGACGTCATCGCCTGATTATCGGCCTGAGCGACAAGCTCTCTTATTGGCAGGCCTGGGGCATGGAGTTCCTGCCGGTCAAGCTCATGACCCGCGACAATTATTACTCGATGCAGGTGGACAGCGTGTGCGGCTGCGCTTTCCCGCAAACTTTCGGCTTCGAGCCGACGGCGCTGGAAGCGGTGGCGCCGCGGTATCTGGCCGGCGGCGGTCCGCGCGGACGCTACCGCTGGCTGCGCTATAAAGCGCGGAGATAACGTGTGCCGAGCCGCTTAAGGCAATGAAAATCTATTCCGTGGGTGGCGCGGTGCGCGACGAGCTGCTGGGGCTCAAGGTCAGCGACCGCGATTATGTGGTGGTGGGCGCGACGCCCGAGGACATGCAGCGCCTGGGCTACCAGCCGGTGGGCAAGGATTTTCCGGTATTTCTGCATCCTAAAACACACGAGGAATATGCTCTGGCGCGCACCGAGCGCAAGACCGCGCGCGGTTACAAGGGGTTCAAGATTCATACCGCGCCGGATGTGACGCTGGAGCAGGATTTGTCGCGGCGCGATCTTACCCTCAATGCCATCGCGCGCGATGAGCACGGCAAAATCATAGACCCGTTCGGCGGCGTGCGGGATTTGCAAGCCGGTATTTTGCGCCATGTGTCGCCGGCGTTCGCCGAGGATCCGGTGCGCATTCTGCGCGTGGCGCGTTTTGCCGCGCGCTTTGGTTTCAGAGTCGCAAAAGAAACCATGGTGCTGATGCGCAAAATGAGCAGTAACGGCGAAGTAGATGCGCTGGTGGCGGAACGGGTGTGGCAGGAGCTTGCCAAGGGTCTACTGGAAGCCAGACCTTCGCGCCTGTTTGCGGTGCTGCGCGAATGCGGGGCACTGGCCAAAATCCTGCCCGAACTGGATCGCCGGTTCGGCATGCCGCGGCAAAAACAAGCAGATTCCGGTGCAAACATCATGCGGGCGATAGACTATGCCGCGGCCAGGAATTTTTCGCTGCCGGTGCGTTTTGCCGCGCTCACGCATGATTTAGGCGCGCAATTAAAAGCACTATGCAAGCGTCTGCGAGCGCCGGCCGCCAGCGCTGATTTGGCGCTGCTCGTTGCGCGCCATCATGCAGATGTGCAGCGCGCGCTCGAACTGGATGCAGCGGACATCGTCAGACTGCTGCAAGCCGCTGATGCTTTGCGCAAACCACAGCGCTTCCGCGAGTTTCTCGACGCCTGTTCTTGCAATTTTCACGGACGTCCCGGTTACGTAAGCAAATTTTTTCCACAAATCGCTCATTTGCTCGCGGCGTTGCGCGCGGCGCAGGGCGTGGATGCGGGTAAAATCGCCAAAGAGCTGACTGACGGGCGGCAGATTGCCTCCAAGGTGCGCCAGGCGCGCCTCGCCGCGGTGCAATCCTGGCTGGCCGGTGTAAACTGAAGGCTGATCTGGCGCGTTTATGCGCTGCCCCATTCTTTAATTGAGGAGAAGACGATGTTGAAACCGATTTTGATGGCGACTTTGCTGCTGGTTCCGGCTCATGCGTTTGCCGCCGATGCCGGCAAACCCGAAAGCAAGCGGAGCATGGAACAGCACTTCAAACAGGCCGACAAGGATAACGACGGCACGCTGGACAAGAACGAAGCCAAATCCTTGCCGCATGTGGCCAAGCATTTCGATGAAATAGACACTGACAAGGATGGCACGGTGTCGCGCGATGAAATCCGCGCGTTCGCCAAAGCGCATAAGAAAGACGCGCACCGGCGCGGCGAAGAACGTTTCAAGCAGGCCGACAAGGATAAAGATGGCACGCTGACCAGGGACGAAGCCAAGGCCATGCCGCGCGTCGCCCAGCACTTTGACGAAATTGACGTCGATAAGGATGGCACGGTAACCGAGCAGGAAATCCACAATTATATGAAAGCCAAGCGCGGGGAGCGTAAGGCGGACAAGCCCTGAACGACACAGTGCTGGCAGCGCAACGCCGGTGGATTCCCGCCGGCGTTTTTTTTCAACGGAAAACGGAATGATAGACCTTTATACCTGGTCCACGCCCAACGGCCGCAAGATTTCCATCATGCTGGAAGAAACCGGCCTGGCTTACCGCACGCATCCGATCGATATTACGAAAGGTGAACAATTCAAGCCGGAGTTCGTGGCGATTTGTCCCAACAGCAAGATTCCGGCGCTGGTGGACCAGGAAGGGCCTGGCGGCGCGCCGTATACCTTGTTTGAATCCGGCGCGATTCTGATTTATCTGGCGGAGAAAACCGGAAAATTCCTGCCGCAGGCAACCTTGCCGCGCTACGAAGTGTTGCAGTGGCTGATGTTTCAGATGGGCGGGGTTGGGCCGTTTTTCGGCCAGGCGCACCATTTTCTGCGTTTTGCTCCCGAGAAAATCCCTTACGCCATCGAACGCTACAGCAAGGAAACCGCGCGGCTTTATGGCGTGCTCGACCGCCAGCTTGCCAGCCGGGACTGCTTGGCTGGCGAATATTCAATTGCCGATATCGCCACTTTTCCCTGGGTGGCGCGCCATGAATGGCAGCAAATCCGGCTGGAGGATTATCCCCACGTCAAGCGTTGGTACGACGTGCTCGCCGCACGCCCCGCCGTCGAGCGCGGCATGCTGGTGCCGGCGAAACTTTGATCAAGGGATTCCTCGGTACTCGATGGGCTTCCAAGTGACGCAGTTCACAGCCACCCGTGAAGGGGTCGCCTACAATAACCCTAACCTTGATTTAGTGGCGGCGATGACTCTTCCTGTCCCCAGGCAAATTGGTAAATACCCGGTACTGCGCGAACTCGGTCACGGCACCACCGGGTACGTCTATCTTGCGCGCGACCCGTTCGCCGGGCGCGAAGTCGCCATCAAACAGGTGCGCAACGAAGACAGCGCCAATCCCCAAGACAACAAGATGTTCCGCAAGGCCTTTCTCAACGAGGCGGCGCTGGCCGGCAAACTCTCGCACCCGCATATCGTGGGCATTCTCGACGCGGTGGCGGAGGATAACATCAGCTATGTGGTGATGGAATACGTGGATGGGGTCACGCTGGACAAGTACTGCAGCCCAGACAATCTGCTGGCGCTGGGAAAAGTGGTGGAAATCATTTTCAAATGCAGCCGCGCACTGGAGTTCGCCAACCGTAACGGCGTGATTCATCGCGACATCAAGCCCGCCAACATCCTGGTGCAGAAAAACGGCGACATCAAGATCAGCGACTTCGGCTCGGCGCTGTTGCGCGATGCGAAAGAGACGCAACTGACCGGTGTGGGTTCTCCCTTGTATATGTCGCCCGAGCAGCTGCGCGAGCAAGAAGTCACTTTGCAGACCGATATTTATTCTCTCGGCGTGGTGATGTTCCAGATGCTCACGGGGAAGCTCCCGTTCAACGCCGCCAGCAAACCCAGCCTGATTTACCAGATCATCAACATTGATGCGCTTCCGCCCAGCGCCCACCGCAGCAATCTTCCAGCGGCGCTAGACAATATCGTGTCATGCGCCATGCAAAAAGACCTGAATCTGCGCTATCGAAACTGGAGCGATTTTGGCCGCGA
This sequence comes from Burkholderiales bacterium, assembly GCA_050741655.1. Classification (GTDB taxonomy): domain Bacteria; phylum Pseudomonadota; class Gammaproteobacteria; order Burkholderiales; family JAHFRG01; genus JAHFRG01. The sequence continues at coordinate 7,793 of JBOIFQ010000091.1, forward strand.
TCTGGCGGGCGCATTCAAGACTCTGGCGATGCCGAGCGAGGACATCCCGGAAGCGGAAAAATTCAACACCATAAAAAGCCTGCCGTTTTTCCGCGATTTTCAGGACGTGCAAATTTGGGAGGCGCTGCGCATCACCACCTGGGAAAAACTGCCCAAAGACAGCGTGATCATCCGCGAAGGCGAAGTGGGTGATTGTTTCTACATCCTGACCGCGGGCCAGGTGACGGTGAGACGGGAAGGCAAGCTCCTCAACACACTCAACCCCGGCGATTGCTTCGGCGAAATGCTCTACTTCCGTTCCACCGCCGCGCAACGCAAAACTTCGGTGATTGCCGCGATGCCCATCACGGTAATGGAAATCAAGGCGTCAATGCTGAACAAGGCGTCGTTCGCTTGCCAGAATCAATTCAACCAGGCGTTTCTGTCCATCCTTATCGCGCGCCACGGTTAATTTGCCCTGGCGTGGCGCTGTAAAAATTCAACAATGTCTTCCACTTTGAGTTCGGCGGGATTACGCGACTTGCCCTTGATGACGCCGACCCAGGTCATATTGCGCTGCATGCGCTCCACCACCCGCGGCCACTCCTGGACGGTGTGGCGTTTGGGATCGGGCAATTCGTGGCATTGCGTGCAGGCTTCTCTGAAACGCCGGCCGGCAGCGGAATTTTTTAGATCAGGATAACGCGCGGGGTCTATGGTTTTTTGCCCGTATTGGTTCAAATAAGCCAGCAGCGTATCCAGTTCTTGCTGCGACGGTGCTTCCACGCCTTCCATCAGTTCCTTCATCGTCTTGCCGAGATTACCTTCGCCGCGCATGCGCCGCACCATGCGTTCGACTACCCCTTCCCAGCGCTGCGCAGTGTGCATATAGGGGCTCGGCAGATTGTGGCATTGCACGCAGTAACGGGTGAATGCGCGCGCGCCGGCGGAAGCGGGTTCCGGCAGGTCTTCAGGCTCGGGGCCGGACGGCAAAATCTGGCGCAGCATCAGGCCATGCGGCCCCTGCTCCCATTTGGGCGTCTCCGCCCACGCCCCGCTCGTGGCCACCAGCAACAACAATAAAATTATGCGCATCAGGTGCAAAGTCAGGCGGAAAATGAGCAGATTATATTGTGCTAATGTGTAATTGTGCCAGCCGCGCGTGCCACAGGGGAGGAAACATGATCCAGCAATACGACGCCATCATCATCGGCACCGGCCAGTCGGGCAAACCGCTGGCGGTGACGCTGGCCAAGGCGGGATGGAAAACTGCGGTCATCGAGCGCGAGCATGTGGGCGGCACTTGCGTCAATGTCGGCTGCACGCCGACCAAGACCATGGTGGCGAGCGCGCGCCTTGCCTATCTCGCGCGCCGCGCCGCGGACTACGGCGTGAACCTGGGCGAAGTGAGCGTGGACATGAACAAAGTTTACGCGCGCAAGCAAGCCATCGTGGAAAGCTTCCGCAACGGCGGGCAAAGCACATTGCAGAGCACGCCCAAGCTCGAGCTCATTTTCGGCGTGGCGAGTTTCAAGGATAGCCGCACCGTTGCCGTGCAACTGAACGGCGGCGGCAGCAGGGAAATGAGCGCGAATAAAATCATCATCAACACCGGCGGCAAACCGGCGCTGCCGCCGATTCCCGGTTTGCGCGCAGCGCAGCCGCTCGATTCGTCCACCATCATGGAGTTGCGGGAATTGCCTGAGCATCTGCTGGTGCTGGGCGGCGGCTACATCGGGCTTGAATTCGCGCAGATGTTTCGCCGTTTCGGCAGTGCGGTCACGATTATTCACCGCGACGCGCGGCTGATCGGACGCGAGGACCCGGAGGTGTCGGAAGAAGTGCAGAAAATTTTGCGCCAGGATGGCATTCAAATCCGGCTCGAGACGCAGGTGGCGCGCGTCGAGAAACGCTCCGCTAAAACCGAAGTGACGGTGAAACTTGCGGCGGGAGAAGAAATAATCACCGGTTCGCATGTGCTGGCGGCGCTGGGGCGCGTCCCGAATACGGCGGAATTGAATTTGGCAACGGCCGGCGTGGATGTCGATCCACTGGGCCACATCAAGGTAAACAACCGGCTGGAAACCAGCGTTCCCGGTATTTACGCCATGGGCGACGTCAAGGGCGGCCCGGCGTTCACTCATATTTCCTACGATGACTTCCGCATTTTGCGCGAAAACTGGCTTAACGGCGGCCAGGCCACGCTGGACGGGCGCCTGGTGCCGAACACCATGTTCATTGATCCGCAACTCGCCAGCGTGGGGCTCACCGAAACCGAGGCGCGCGCGCAACGGCGCAAAATCCGCGTCGCCAGGATGCCCATGACACATGTCGCGCGCGCGATTGAGATGGGCGAGACGCGTGGTTTCATGAAAGCCGTGGTGGACGCGGAAAGCGGCCAGATTCTCGGCTGCACCATTCTCGGCGTCGAAGGCGGCGAGGTGATGGCGGTGCTGCAGATGGCGATGATGGGCGGCGTGCACTACGCCAGAATCAAGGAAGGCGTGTTTGCCCACCCTACCCTGGCCGAATCACTTAACAATCTGTTCATGGCGATGGACGCCTGATTTGCGTTTTTGCCGGCGCGGGTTCACGATGACCATGTAGATGACCAGTTGGGGAGAATGGCATGCCGAGCGTGCAAATCATCCACAAAATGCGCGACCAAGGATTTTAATCGTGCTCTATTTCGACACCATCTTCATCACGCCGCTGATACTGTCTTGCAGCGGCCGCATCGAAGCGTTTGTACGCAAGCAACCGGCGGGCAAGGATAAGACCGGCACGCGCGCTTCCGGATAAGATTTCCGCGTGGCTCAAAAAATCGTTTTGTCCTGGAGCGGGGGTAAGGACAGCATGCTCATGCTGCACCGTCTGCTGCAGGAGGACGAACACGAAATTCTCGCGCTCGTCACCACAATAATCGAAGGCGAAGGCGTGAGCGTCATGCACGAAGTGCCGCAGGCCTTGCTGGAAGCGCAAGCCTGCGCTCTGGGTTTGCCTTTTTTCCCCTTGATCTTGCCGCGCAACCCGGGCAACGCCGTGTACGAGCAAAAATTCGGCGCCATGCTGGAGCGCCTCAAGGGACGCGGCGTCGAGGGCGTCGCTTTCGGCGATATTTTTCTGCAAGACATCCGGCGCTACCGTGAAATTTTTTTGCGCAAAATCGGCATCCAGCCTTTGTTTCCGTTATGGCAAACCAAAAGCCGTGAATTGGCGCAGGAGTTTATCGAACTGGGCTACAAGGCCGTCACGGTATGCGTGGACAGCCGTACGCTCGACGCGTCCTACGCGGGGCGTGAACTGGACAGGGGTTTTTTGCAAAGCCTGCCGCCGGGGGTGGATTGTTGCGGAGAGAACGGCGAGTTTCATAGTTTTGTCTATGACGGCCCGTTGTTCAAGGATCGCTTGCTGTTTAAAAAAAGCGAAATAAATAAACGAGAAATGTATTACTACTGTGATCTCGACCCGGAATAGAATTCATGGATCAACCCAACAAAAATTGCGCTGAATGCGGCGTGCTATTTGTTTGTGGCTACGCGCTGGGTAAAAAAGAATGCTGGTGCAGCCGCGATTTCCCCGCGGTGATGACCATGAAAAATGCGGAAGCGGGTTGTTATTGCGCTGCTTGTCTGGAAAAGAAAATCGCTTCCCTGTTTGCGGCCAGCCGCGCCAGTTAGTTCAAAGCGAATGGCGTTTATCGCCGCTGGCAAAGCCCAGCAGATTTTCCGCAACGCCCTTGCCCAGTGCCAGCACTTTAAACAGCTCCCCCATTTCCGCCGGGCTTAGCAGTTTTTGCGCCGCTGCTGCTTGGGGAAAATAAGCCGCGGCGTCATCGGGTGCGGTTTCGGCGAGGATTCCGGTGATGCCGCAGTTAATCAGAAACTGCGCCTGATGGGTGTAGCCGAGCAGGTTCAAACCCGCATCCTGCGCGGCGCGCGCGATGGCGCTAAAATCCACATGCGCCGTGATGTCCTGCAGGCCGGGCAGGAAAAACGCATCGCTATGCGCGTGATGGCGGTAATGACACATCAGCGTGCCGGCGCTGCGCTGCGGGTGATAGTACTCGCGCGCCGGAAAACCATAATCTAGGAACAAGACCACCCCTTGTTCGAGCACGCCGGCCAGCGCGCGCATGAAGCCTTGTGCGGCGAGTCCCAGCTCGGTGCGGTAATCGCCGCCCGGCAAATTGAGTGATGCCGCCGCCGCACGCAGGAAATCAGGCGCGGGTGTTTCCGACC
>JBOIFQ010000092.1:0-7100 GCA_050741655.1 Burkholderiales bacterium
GGACAAAACCGCGTTTGCCTATTCCGATGACATCAGCCTGGCGGCGCTCGAGAGCGCCGCGCACGCGACGCGCGCCATCGCGCGCCAAGGCAGTAAGGCGCGCACCCGGATTGCCAAACGCGGCAAACAGCGCGAGCTTTATCTCCCCTGCGATCCACTCTCCAGCATTCCCGACACCGAAAAAGTAGCCCTGCTGGAAAAGGTGGAAAAGTACGCCAGTGCCCTGGATGCGCGCATTACCCAGGTCATGGTGCAGCTGGGCGGTGAATACGAAGTGATCATGGTGGCGCGCAGCGATGGCTTGCTGGCGGCGGATGTGCGGCCGCTGGTGCGCTTGTCGCTGCAGGTTATAGCCGAGGAAAACGGGCGCCGCGAGCAAGGCGGCGGCGGCGGCGGCGGACGTTTTGACTACGCTTATTTCAGCGATGAAATCATTCAGGGTTATTGCCGGCAGGCGGTAAACCAGGCACTGACCAATTTGCATGCCAAAGCGGCTCCGGCCGGAGCCATGACCGTGGTGCTGGGCAGCGGCTGGCCGGGCATTTTATTGCATGAGGCCATCGGCCACGGTCTGGAAGGCGATTTTAACCGCAAAGGCAGCTCTGCCTTCAGCGGCCGCATCGGCGAGCGTATCGCCAGCCCGGGGGTGACGGTGGTGGATGACGGCACCCTGGCGCACCGCCGCGGCTCGCTCAATATAGACGATGAAGGCAATCCCACGCAGCGTACGGTACTGATCGAAAATGGCGTGTTGCGCACTTACCTGCAGGATAGCTTGAACGCACGGCTGATGGGGATGACTCCCACCGGCAACGGCCGGCGCGAATCATATGCCCACATCCCGATGCCGCGCATGACCAATACCTATATGTTAAACGGTGACAAACACCCCGAGGAAATCATAAAATCGGTGAAACGCGGGCTTTATGCCGCGAATTTCGCCGGTGGCCAAGTGGATATCGTGAGCGGCAAGTTCGTGTTTTCCGCCGCTGAGGCGTACCTTATAGAAAACGGCAGGATCGGGGCGCCGGTGAAAGGCGCTACGCTGATTGGCAATGGGCCGGACGTGCTTACCCGGGTGGCGATGATAGGCAACGACATGGCGCTCGACCCCGGCATCGGCACTTGCGGCAAGGAAGGGCAGAGCGTACCCGTAGGCGTGGGTCAGCCGACGTTGCGGATTGACGGCTTGACGGTGGGAGGCACGCTGGAAGCGGTTTGAGGCCAGGTGTGCAACCGTGCCTATTCTTCCCCACGCATTACGTGCTAGGGTAGGTTCTTAATTAAGGAGTTTGACCATTAACGGGCAAGAAATGGACAGGGGGAATCGGACCTTTATCTGCAGCGTGGTGTTCGCGGATATCGTCGAATATTCCAGGAAACCGGTCTCCGAGCAGATCAAGCTCAAGGACCGGTTCAACGCCATTATCTCCAAAGGCATCAAGGATATTACGATCAATGATCGTATTATCCTCGATACCGGCGATGGCGTGGCCATCAGCTTCCTCGGCGCGCCCGAGGATGCGCTGTTCGTCGCGCTTTCCCTGCGCGATGCCCTGAAGGAAATAGAAAGCAGCGAAGAATTGCGTGCGCGCATCGGCATCAACCTGGGGCCGGTGCGCGTGGTCAAGGACATCAACGGCCAACCCAACATCATCGGCGACGGCATCAATGTGGCGCAGCGCGTGATGAGCTTTGCCGACCCCAATGAAGTGCTGGTGTCGCGCTCGTATTACGAAGTCGTGTCGCATTTGTCGCAGGAATACGCCTTGCTGTTTTCATATCAGGGCGCGCGCGCCGACAAGCATGTGCGCGAGCATGAGATCTATACCGTGGGCACGCCCGGCAAGGATATCCGGTCGTGGGGCGCGGGAAGCGCCCGCGGGCTTGACTCGGGTGAACCCGAAACCATAGCCGTGGCGAACAGAGGCGCGGCTGCCGATATGCCGCCAAAAACCAAAAGCACGGCAGGGAAAAAACTGCTTTATGTAGGTATACCGCTGGTGGTTATCGCCGTGCTGGGATTCACGCTGCGCGCCGGCAGGCAGGACGCGGAAACGGCTAAACCGCAAACGGCGGCGGTAGAAATAAAACCGAAAAAATCAGAGCCAGCTGCGGAAACCGCCAAGCCCGAAGTGGCGCCGGCTGCCACGTCTATCATCGGACACCTATTCCCGTTCAAACAGCCGGCATCCAAACCCGCCGAGAGCAAAAAACCCGCACCAAAAAACGAAACCGTGGCGGAAGCCCCGGCGGCGGCAACGGTGACAGCTGCCAACGCAAAGATTTCCTTGCTGATCAAACCCTGGGGCGAAATTTACGTGGATGGCAAGAAAATCGGGGTGAGTCCGCCGCTCAAGGAAGTGCCGGTGGTGGCAGGCAAGCATACTGTGGAAATTACCAATAGCGTTTTCCCGAGTTATACTCAAACCGTGGAAGTGAAATTAAACGACAACATTAAAATTACGCATCAGTTCCGTTAACGAGGAGACTCATGCTGCAGCTCAAAAAATGGATGCCGTTGATTGCGGCTGTTTTGCTGTGCGCGGGCTGCGCCGCGATGAAAGACTTTAATCCGGCGAATTTGATCCAGGGCAAGGGGGCGTCCGCGCTGTCCGATGGAATAAAAAATTATGATGACGGCGAATATGACAAGGCGCAGGTAAACCTGAACAACGCGCTACAGCAAGGGCTGTCGCAGAAATCGGACCAGGTAAAAGCGCACAAATATCTCGCCTTTATCAACTGCGTCAATAACCGCGAGCGGCAATGCCGCGAAGAATTCAAGAAAACGCTGGAGATTGATGCCGATTTTCAGCTCGAGCCGGGGGAAGCCGGTCATCCGCTGTGGGGGCCGGTGTTCCGCAGCGTCAAAGCCCGCAAATAATTCCGCTTTTCATCACCTCTGCTGCCGCAAGTGGAGCGCCGCGCCCGAATTGCGCAATGCAGGGCGCGCGTTTATTGGCTAAAATACCCCGCTTGAATCAGCCGCCTCGCGGCTTTTGCCCTCAGGCCTTCCTACATCGCAACCGGCTTAATCATGATTCTTATTCTGAATGAAAAAGTAAAAACCGAAAGCCCCGAATACCGGCAGCTGATGGAACATCTGGCCGCGCTGCCCGGCATCAAGTGGCGGGTGCACCGCGAGCAAGGCGAGGAGCGCACGCTGACCGAAGTGTACCTCATCGGCAATACCAGCTCACTGCAAATCGAAGACATGAAAAACCTGCCGTGCGTCGAGCGCGTAGTGCGGGTGTCGGAGGAGTACCGCATTCTGGGACGTCACCAGGACGACCGGCGCCCGACCTGGTTTGACTACAACGGCGTGCGCTTCGGCCAGGACACCTTGCATATTTTCGCCGGACTGTGCGCGGTGGATACGCGCGAGCATGTGGAAATGATGATGCGGGCGCTGCAGGAACAAGGCCAAATCTGCACCCGCATGGGCGCCTACAAGCCGCGCACCAGTCCGTATTCCTTCCAGGGCCACGGCAAGACCTGCCTGCCTTATGTATTCGAGCTGGCGGGGAAATACGGCATCAAGGTGATCGCCATGGAAATCACTCACGATACGCAAGTGGAGGAAATCCGCGACGCGCTGCGTCGTACCGGCAATCCCACCGGCGTGATGCTGCAAATCGGTACCCGCAACACGCAGAACTTCGAGTTGCTGAAAAGTGTCGGCCGCCAGCAGGATTTTCCGGTTTTATTGAAACGCGGTTTCGGCATCACGCTGGATGAATCGCTTAACGCCGCTGAATACCTGGCGTCCGAAGGCAACCGCAAGGTGGTGTTCGGCTTGCGCGGAATGAAAACTAACTTGGGCGAACCGCACCGCAATTTCGTGGATTTCTCGCATGTGCCGGCGGTGAAGCGCCAGACACGCATGCCGGTGTGCATCGATCCTTCGCATTCGGTGGGCACGCGCCACAGCGCGCCCGATGGCCTGCTCGATCTGATGCATGTCACGGCGCAGGGCGTGATCGCCGGCGCCAACATGATTTTGGTGGATTTCCACCCGGTTCCCGGCAAAGCGCTGGTGGATGGTCCGCAGGCGCTGTTACTCAAGGAATTGCCGCAGTTTATCGAAGATGTGCAGATAGCCAGAGAAGCTTATTTAAAACGCGTCAAGCTGGCCGAGCGGTATAAAAACTAGTCATGTCAACGTAATTGGCTGAGCTGGCAGAAGTCACCAACAGGGGATTAAGACTGGTAGAATGACATAAACGCGAAGGGGAGCGCGCGACATATGGCGGTAGAGACGGGTTCTGACCTCAACCGGCTTGCTACCCTGGAACATCTGGGTGAAGGCACGGTGGTGGCGCAGCAGATTTTCGGCATGGTCGGCCAGTCGCCGTTTTTCGCCGAACTTGACCAAGAAGACGTGCGTACTTTGGCCGGGTTCATGCAGGTGTATCGTGCCCAGCCTGGCGAAGTCATCATCCGCGAAGGCGATCCCGGCGACTACATGCTGTTGCTGATCCAGGGCGAAGTGGACATTCTCAAAAGTGATCTGCGCCGGCATGACCAGCACATGACCACGGTGCGTCCGGGCATGACACTGGGTGAAATGTCCATGATAGACGGCGAGCCGCGCTTTGCTACCTGCATGGCGCGCGAAACCACCACCTTCGCGGTGCTGACCCGCGATGACATGGTTAAAATCATCCTCGAGCAGCCCGCGTTGGGCGCCAAAATCCTCATCAAGCTGGTCACACTGTTGTCGCAGCGGCTGCGCCAGACCAGCCGCAGGCTGCTTGACTACATGGAAATATAAGTTTTCCGCGCCCTTGGTTTGAATTTCATTTTCCCCTTCGCACGCTTTATCCGCTCCCTGTTTTTGTTTACGCTGTTGATTCCGTACGCGCACGCCTTAAGCCTGGCCGATGATCGCGGCCAGACGGTCGAACTCAATCTCCCGGCGCAGCGCATTATCGCGCTCGCGCCATTTATCACCGAACTGGTGTATGCCGCGGGAGCGGGATCGCGGCTGGTCGGGGTGAGCGCCTACAGCGATTATCCCGATGCGGCGAAAAACATTCTTCATATAGGCGACGCGGCGCAAGTTGATATCGAGCGCATCCTTGAGCTTAAACCGGATTTGATTGTGGGCTGGCGCAGCGGCAGCCACGCGCGCGAGCTGACGCGGCTGGAAAAACTCGGCTTCAAGGTTTTTGTCATGGAGCCGCTCAGGCTATCCGACATCCCCCGTCTGCTGCGCGCGCTGGGACAACTGGCCGCTACAGAGCAGGCGGCGCAGTCCGCGGCCGGGGATTTCGAACACAAACTGGAATTATTGAGAAAACGCTACAGCCACCGGCGTCCCGTGAGTGTGTTTTATGAAATCTGGCACCAGCCGCTGATGACCGTCAACGGCGCTCACATGATCAGCGATGCGTTGCAGTTGTGCGGAGGGGTGAATGTTTTTGCCGGCGTGCGTCCGCTCACGCCCATCGTCTCCATCGAAAGCCTGCTGGCGGCGGACCCGCAAGTGATTATTTCAGGCGTGGCGCAAGAGCAAGAGTGGCGGCAGTTCGGCATGCTGAGCGCGGTGCGCCGGCAGCGGATTTTTTTCGTGCCGCCGGAATGGCTGGGGCGCCAGTCGCCGCGCATACTCGATGGCGCGCGCGAAATTTGCCAGCGTCTGGATAAAGTGCGGCAGCAAGCCGATTAGATCAATACCCGGCTACAGTTTCAGCCATTTGCCGACATACAATACCGGCCCGGTAGGCAATCCGGTGGGCGAACCGCCTTTCGGTTCCAGACTGATGGCGAGCGCGGGCACGTTGCCTAGCTGCTGATCGGCAGCTTGCTGCAATTTCAATCGGGTGACGCCGGACACGGCCACCAGCCCCAGCGATTTGGGTGCTTTACCTTCCGCGGCCGGCAGCGCCCACAACTCCAGTGACTGATCGGCGGCGATAACTTGCGTGCTGAGCGCTTTGATGGTGAGCTCGGGCGAATTGCGCTGAGCGCTGACCAGCAACACCGGCTGCTGGGTTTTCGGGTCGCTGAGCAGCGCCATATAAGCGGGCGGGGCATCCGGCCGTGGCGCCAGGCTGAGGTATAACACCAGAACCGCCGCGAGTCCCGAACTGAAAAGCCCCAGCATGCGCCAGAATCCCATCGGAGCCGTGCTGCCGCCCGCGATGCGTGCCTTGATGGCGTTCCACACCCGTGCCGGCGGCATGATTTCGGGCGCCGCTTCCAGCAGAGGATAGATGCGGTTTTCCCAATCGGCGACTGTGCCGCGCAAGGCCGGATCGTATTTCATCAGTTGCGCGAAACGCGCGCGCGCCGCACCGCGCAGGGTGCCCAGCGCATATTCCGCCGCCAGTTTATCGCGCAATTCCGCTTTGCCGTAATTCATAGGGTCAGACACCCTTTTAGCCGTTCCAATCCGCGCCGTATCCAGGTTTTCACCGTGCCCAGCGGTTCGCGCAAATGCTGCGCCAGTTCGGCGTGGGTGAGGCCGTGATAAAACGCCAGCATGATGCTCTGCCGCTGCCGGGCTTCCAATTGCTGCAGGCAGCGCGCCAGCGCACCGGCCTGTTTCGATTGCAGCAGCTGCTGCAGCGGGCCGGGCTTATCGTCTTCGAATTGCTCAATCAATGATTCGTCCTCTTGCGCGATTTCCGGGTTGGGACGGCGCAGCAAATCCAGCGCACGGTTGCGCACGATGCTGGTCATCCAGGTCATCGGTGCGCTCTTGCTGCTGGTGTATTCGGCGGCATGCTTCCAGATATTCACGAAGCTGTCCTGCAGGACCTCCTCCGCCCAGTCCTCACGTCTCAATATACGTAGCGCCACGCCAAACAGTTTCGCCGAGGTGTGCCGGTACAAATCGGCGAAAGCGGACTGGCTGCCGAGCGCGCATTGCGCCAGCAATTTATTCAATACCTCGGGTTGGGGGCTAATGGCCGGCCTCCGTCATTTGTTTTTCCCCTGCTGCCACAATACGTCGCCGTGTTCACGGTTAAGCACACGGCTGATCACGAACAGAAGATCGGACAGGCGATTGAGATAATGGCGGCTTGCCATCGGAATTTTTTCCGCGCCGGCGAGTTTCACCAGGCTGCGTTCGGCGCGGCGGCATACGG
>JBOIFQ010000093.1:0-1645 GCA_050741655.1 Burkholderiales bacterium
ATATTTCCGTGATCGCGGCGAAGATGCTCTGATTATCTATGATGATCTGACCAAACAGGCGTGGGCCTATCGTCAGGTTTCATTATTACTGAAGCGTCCCCCCGGTCGTGAAGCCTATCCTGGGGATGTTTTCTACCTTCATTCACGTTTGCTTGTACGTGCATCAAGAGTCAATGCGGCTTATGTTGAGAAGATTACCGGTGGTAAGATCAAGGGCAAAACCGGTTCACTGACTGCCTTACCCATTATTGAAACCCAGGCGGGCGACGTGTCCGCATTCGTTCCTACCAATGTTATTTCCATTACCGATGGACAGATTTATCTTGAGACTGATCTGTTTAATTCCGGTTTCCGGCCGGCAATCAACGCCGGGCTGTCTGTGTCCCGTGTCGGTGGTGCCGCTCAAACCAAGATCGTCAAGAAACTGGGCGGCGGTGTGCGCCTGGCGCTGGCGCAATTCCGCGAATTGGCCGCGTTCGCGCAGTTCGCGTCCGACTTGGACGAAGCCACCCGCAAGCAATTGGAGCGCGGCCGCATGGTGACCGAGCTGATGAAACAGCCGCAATACGAACCGCTGCAAGTGTGGGAAATGGCGCTCACACTGTTCGCGGTCAACAACGGTTATTTCGACGATGTGGACGTGAAAAAAGCGCTCGCCGCCGAACGCGCGCTGCGCGATCACATCAAGGGCAAGTACGGCGATCTGGCGCAGCGCATCCAGGACAGCAAGGATTTGTCCAAGGACGATGAGGCGAAACTGCACGAAGCCATGAAAGATTTCAAGAAAAACGCCGCGTATTAATCCAGGAATCCATCATGCCCGGCAGCAAGGAAATAAGAACCAAGATCAAGAGCGTGCAGAATACGCGCAAGATCACCAAGGCGATGGAAATGGTCGCGGCCTCCAAAATGCGCAAAGCGCAGGAACGCATGCGGCACGCCCGCCCTTATGGCGAGAAAATCCGCAACGTGGCGGCGCATATTTCACGCGCCAACCCGGAGTACCGCCACCCGTTTCTGGTGGAGCGCGACACGGTCAAGAAAGTCGGCATTATTGTCATCACCACCGACAAGGGTCTGTGCGGCGGCCTCAACACCAATGCGCTCAGGCTCACCCTCAACAAAATGAAGGAGTGGGAAGCGCAGGGCGAGCAATTCGAGGTGTGCTGCATCGGCAACAAAGGATTGGGATTCATGCAGCGGCTGGGCGCCAATGTGGTGTCGAAAATAACCGGGCTGGGCGACAAGCCGCAAATGGAGAAGCTGATCGGCGTCATCAAGGTGATGCTCGATGGTTACACCCAGGATCGCTTCGACCGGCTGATGATTGTTTATACCGGTTTCGTCAACACCATGAAGCAGGAACCGGTGATGGAGCAGTTGCTGCCGCTGTCGGGCGAAAAGCTGGGCGCGGCAACCGGCAAATGGGATTATATCTACGAGCCGGAAGCCAGGGTGGTGCTGGAAGAAGCGCTCAAGCGCTATATCGAAGCGCTGATTTACCAGGCGGTGTGCGAGAACATGGCGTCCGAACAATCGGCGCGCATGGTGGCGATGAAAGCCGCGACCGATAACGCCAAGACGGTTATTGACGATTTGCAGCTCACTTACAACAAAGCGCGCCAGGCGTCAATCACCAAGGAAC
>JBOIFQ010000094.1:0-7404 GCA_050741655.1 Burkholderiales bacterium
GGACGCCGCTCCTCAAGGGGCTCGAAGTGGTCGAAGGCTTCGACCGGGGCAATGCCGCTTTTCACGATCCGCATTGCATTCGGCTCTGTCCCAGCAACCCGGACCGGTTATACCAGCAGAATCACTGCCGCAACTACCGGCAACACCGGCCGTCGGACACTTGTGTGCGAATCGGCAAGAGCTTGCCCGGGCGAGTCGGCGCTGTCGTCTTTCCGGTGGTGGTGCACCCGCGCGACGCGGACACAGCCTGGGGGTTCCCAATGAACGGCTCCACCGTCTGGCCGCGCACGAGCCCGGAAGGAAAGCCCGCGGTCTATGCGACCCGCAATGGCGGAAAGACCTGGCAGCGCCTCGACGCCGGTCTGCCGGAGAAACAGGCGTGGTGGACCGTGAAGCGCCAGGCGATGACGGCGGACGCGTCGGATTCAGTCGGCCTCTACTTCGGCACCACCAGCGGAGAGCTGTGGATGAGCCGTGACGAAGGCCGCCGGTGGACCTGCATGGCGCGCCAGCTGCCGGAGATTTACTCCGTGGAAACAGCCACGCTATAGTGCCGGTCATGCGATGAAAGTGCTCATACCCGGCGCGCTGCGCTCGTACACCGAGAAAAGCGAGACTGAGGCGACTGGCGCGACACTCGCCGACGTTTTCGCCGATTTGGATCGCCGGTACGCGGGGATTTGCTTCCGAGTGATCGACGAGCAGGAACAGATACGGCGCCATATCCGCGTCTTCGTCAACGGAGAGCAGGTGCACGACCTGTCGCAGCCGCTCGATGCTTCCGACGAGGTGATCATCGTTCAAGCGCTCAGTGGCGGCTGATGGTGCATTTACTGATTGAAAACGTAAACAAAGGAGAGTTCAAATGCAATATGTCGATGGATTTATAGTGCCGGTTCCGAAAAAGAACCTGCAAGCCTACCGCCGCATGGCGCAGACGGCGGGAAAAGTCTGGCGCGAGCATGGCGCGCTCGAGTACATCGAGTGCATCGCGGACGATGTGAAGCCGGGCAAGTGGACGTCGTTCCCGCGCAGCGTCAAGCTCAAGCCGAACGAGACCGTGATGTTTGCATGGATAGTTTACAAGTCCCGCGCGCATCGAGACCAGGTGAACGCCAAGGTCATGAAAGATCCGCGCCTGGCGAAGATGATGGATCCCAAGTCCATGCCATTTGACGGCAAGCGCCTGATCTACGGCGGATTCAAGGTCCTGGTCAACGCCTAGGCCGGGAAGGAGCGAACGCGATGCGATACCTGCTGCTGTGCTGCTTCGACGAGAAGCGATGGGAGGAGATTCCGGAATCGCAGCGCGACGGAATCATGCGGGAGTACGGCGGACTGATGGAAAGCCTGCACAAGAGCGGTCAGTACCTGGCTGGCGCGAAGCTGCAATCGATCTCGAGCGCAACGACCCTACGCGCCAGGAACGGCAAACTGACGGTCACCGACGGGCCGTTCGCAGAAACCAAGGAGCATCTCGGCGGCTATCACTTGGTCGAGTGCAAGGACCTGGACGAAGCGATTGCGATCGCGAAGCGCATCCCGACGATTCCTTACGGCGGCACGGTCGAGGTGCGCCCGCTGCTAATAGAGGAGACACGATGAAATTCATATGCCTTGGCTACATGGAAGCCGGCAAGTTCGAGTCCATGTCCGAAAGCGAACGCAACGCTTTCGTTGACGGGTGCTTCGCCTACGACGACGTGCTGCGCAAGAACGGACACTTCGCGGGGGGTGAAGCGCTCCAACCCGCAAGCAACGCAGTAACGCTGCGATTCCGCAACGGCAAGGTGATGGTCACCGATGGCCCCTACGCCGAAACCAAGGAACTGCTGGGCGGCATCCTGATACTCGAAGCCAACGACCTCAACCACGCGATTCAGCTGATGTCGAAGCACCCTGGTGTTCTCGGCGGCGCGTTCGAGATCCGCCCGGCGGCGGACTTGACCGGGATGATACGCGACAGCGAGCGGCGGCGCGCGAAATGAAGAAGGCATACCAGGGGAGCTGTCACTGCGGCGCGGAAGGCAGCGAAGAGGAAACGCCGATGAAACCTGCTAATCCCGCGCCCGGTTACAAGAAGCACCCGAACCATCGTCTGGTGATCAAGCCGGCAGGCGTGCGCGTGCGGGTGACGTACCAGGGCGAAGTCATCGCCGACAGCGCGGACGCCGTGCGCATGGACGAGGGTGACTACCCGGCCGTCTATTACATTGCGCGCAAGGACGTGAAAATGGAGCGGCTCATGCGCTCGAACCATCAGACCTATTGTCCCTTCAAGGGCACGGCGTCGTATTTCTCGCTCGAGAACGGAGCCGCGGACGCGGTGTGGAGTTATGAGCAGCCTTATGACAAGATGAGCGCGCTCAAGGAACGGCTGGCTTTTTATCCGGACAAAGTCGACTCGATCACGCTCTCCGAGTAAGCAAGCAGACCGCCACCTATGCGATGCGGGAGCGCGGGGATGACGTTATACTTTCGCCGATGCCGCCGATCATTTCCGTTTCCAATCTGACCAAGACCTACGCTTCCGGCTTGCAGGCGCTGAAGCGCATTGATCTCGAAATCAGCAAGGGGGAAATTTTCGCCCTGCTGGGACCGAACGGCGCTGGCAAGACCACGCTGATCAACATCCTCTGCGGAATCGTCACGCCGACCACGGGCGCTGCGCACGTTGACGGCCACGACATCCTGCGCGACTACCGCGTCACGCGATCGCTGATCGGCCTGGTGCCGCAGGAGCTGCACACCGACATGTTCGAAACCGCGTGGGCCACGGTCGGTTTCAGCCGTGGACTGTTCGGGCGCGCGCCCGATCCGGCGCATCTGGAGAAAGTACTGCGCGATCTTTCGCTGTGGGAAAAACGCCACGACAAGATCATGACGCTCTCCGGCGGCATGAAAAGGCGCGTGCTGATCGCCAAGGCGCTGGCGCACGAGCCGCAGATTTTGTTCCTCGACGAACCGACTGCGGGCGTGGATGTGGAACTGCGCCGCGACATGTGGGCGCTGGTGCGGCGCCTGCGCGACAGCGGCGTGACCATCATCCTGACCACGCACTATATCGAAGAGGCCGAAGAAATGGCCGACCGCATCGGTGTCATCCACAAAGGCGAACTTATCCTGGTTGAAGAAAAAGCCGAACTCATGAAGAAGCTCGGCAAGAAGCAGATGACGCTGAATCTGCAACAGCCGATGGCGGCAATCCCCGCAGAGCTTGGCGCCTGGCGTCTGGCGCTGAAGAACGGCGGCAGCGAACTGGAATACACTTTCGACGACGCCGCCGAAGGCACGAGCATCCCTGCGCTGCTGCGCCGTCTGAGCGAACTGGGGATCGGATTCCGCGATCTGCAAACCCGGCAAAGCTCGCTGGAAGATATTTTCGTCAGCCTGGTGGGCAGAGACTCGGCGAGCACGCGCCTATGAGCACGCGCACGAAAATTCCGGTTTTCAACCGTCACGGCGTGCTGGCGATCTATCTTTTCGAACTGGCGCGCTTCCGGCGCACGTTGTGGCAAAGCCTGGTGACGCCGGTGATCACCACCACGCTCTACTTCGTGGTGTTCGGCGCCGCCATCGGTGCGCGCATGAGCGAAGTGGGCGGCGTGAGCTACGGATCTTTTATCGTGCCGGGGCTGATCATGCTGGCGTTGTTCACCGAAAGTCTCAACAATGCCTCGTTCGGCATTTATCTGCCGCGCTTCACCGGCACCATTTACGAAGTCCTGTCGGCGCCGGTATCTGCGCTGGAAATCGTGCTGGCTTATGTCGGGGCCGCGGCGACCAAGTCCATTCTCCTGGGGCTGGTGATTCTGGCCACGGCGACGCTGTTCGTTCCGCTCCGCATCGAGCATCCGCTTTGGATGATCGCTTTCCTGGTGCTGACCACGGCGACTTTCTGCCTGTTCGGTTTCATCATCGGCGTCTGGGCCAAGGGCTTCGAGCAGCTGCAGTTCATTCCGATGCTAGTAATCACGCCGCTCACTTTCCTCGGCGGCGCGTTCTATTCCATTGACATGCTGCCGCCGGCGTGGCGCACCGCCAGCCTGTTCAACCCTATCGTCTATCTTGTCAGTGGGTTCCGCTGGAGCTTTTACGAAACTTCGGATGTCGGCGTGGGCGTGAGCCTCGCCATGACATTGGCGTTCTTCGTGCTGTGTCTGGGTGGCGTAGTGTGGATTTTCAGAACGGGGTATAGGCTGAAGAACTGAATCGTCAGCCGTTGTCGCAACAGACCTGTGCAATAAAAACACATGAAAAATAACACCTCGGGGCATACACCGGTGATGCAGCAATATCTGCGCATCAAGGCGGATTATCCGCACCTGCTGTTGTTCTACCGCATGGGCGATTTCTACGAACTGTTTTACGACGACGCGGAACGCGCGGCGAAACTTCTGAGTCTCACGCTCACGCGGCGCGGCGAATCCGCCGGCCAGCCGGTAAAAATGGCGGGCGTGCCGCATCACGCGGTCGAGCAATATCTCGCCAAGCTCATCAAGCTCGGCGAATCGGTGGCGATTTGCGAACAAATCGGCGACCCGGCAACCAGTAAAGGCCCGGTGGAGCGCAAGGTCACACGCATCATCACTCCCGGCACGCTCACCGATGCCGGGTTGCTGGATGAAAAACGCGACAGCTTGCTGCTGGCGCTCGCGCCTCACGACAAAATCCTGGGGCTGGCGTGGCTGAATCTCGCCGCCGGCCAGTTAAGCGCACTGGAAATTCCGCAAAACCAGCTCGCCTCTGAACTCGAGCGCCTGCGCCCTGCGGAAATTCTTTTGCCCGAAGGCTACACTCATCCTGATCTGGAAAACCGCGGCCTTGCGCTGAAACGCCTCGCGCCGTGGCAATTCGATTTCGACACCGCCACGCGCAATCTGTGCCGGCAATTCGGCACGCATGATTTGAGCGGCTTCGGCTGTGCCGGTTTGCAGGCAGCGGTAGCGGCCGCGGGCGCGCTGCTTGAATACGCCAGAGCCACGCAAGGCACGGCAATCACGCATGTGAGCGCGCTGCGCATCGAACATCAGGACGATTTCGTGCGCATGGACGCCGCCACCCGCCGCAATCTGGAAATTTCCGAAACCCTGCGCGGCGAACCCGCGCCGACGCTGCTTGCCTTGCTCGATACCTGCGCCAGCGGCATGGGCAGCCGCTTGCTGCGCCACTGGCTGCACCATCCGCTGCGCAATCAGGAAAAAATCAAACTGCGCTTGCAGGCGGTTTTGTCATTGCTGGAAAACTCCGCTTACCGCAAAACCCATCAGATTCTGAAACACTGCGCCGACATTGAGCGCATCAGCGCGCGCATCGCGCTCCGAAGTGCGCGCCCGCGCGATCTTTCCGGTTTGCGCGACAGCTTGCGGCAAATGCCGGCGCTGCGGCAACAAATCGCCGCGCTCTCCAGTCCGCGGCTGACCGAACTGGCGGCTGCACTCGAGGTGCCCGCGACGTTGGTCAATCTTCTCACACAAGCCTTGCGGGAAGAACCTTCCACCATGCTGCGCGAAGGCGGCGTAATCGCCGATGGTTACGATGCGGAGCTGGATGAACTGCGCGCGATACAAAATAACTGCGGCGAATTTCTGCTGCAACTGGAAGCGCGCGAGCGCGGCCGCACCGGCTTGAGCACGCTCAGAGTCGAATACAACAAGGTGCACGGTTTTTACATCGAAGTCTCGCGCGCGCAGGCAGAGCGCGTGCCGGATGATTACCGGCGGCGCCAGACCATGAAGAATGCCGAGCGTTACATCACGCCCGAACTCAAGGCCTTCGAGGACAAAGCGCTTTCCGCCGCCGAGCGCGCGCTGGCGCGGGAAAAGCAGCTTTATGATGAATTGCTGGACGCGCTGGCGCCTTACATTCCGGCTTTGCAGAATCTGGCCGCCGCGGTAGCGGAACTGGATGTGCTTGGCGCCTTTGCCGAACGCGCGGCCGCGCTCAATTACACCGCGCCAGAATTTTCGGATGAGCCGGGAATGGTCATCGAAGACGGCCGCCATCCGGTGGTGGAAAAACAAGTCGAGCATTTCATCGCCAACAGCACGCAGCTTGGACGCGAGCGGCAACTGCTGCTGATTACCGGACCCAATATGGGCGGCAAATCCACTTACATGCGGCAGACCGCGCTCATCGTGCTGCTGGGGCATTGCGGTTCGTTCGTGCCGGCGAAAAGCGCCATCATAGGCCCGGTTGACCAGATTTTCACGCGCATCGGTTCTTCCGACGATCTGGCCGGCGGGCGCTCGACTTTCATGGTGGAAATGACCGAGGCCGCCAATATCCTGCACCATGCCACCGAACACAGTCTGGTGCTGGTGGATGAAATCGGCCGCGGCACTTCGACTTTCGACGGCCTCGCGCTGGCGTGGGCGATTGCCGCGCATCTGCTGGAGCAAAACCGCTCATTCACTCTTTTCGCCACGCATTATTTTGAACTCACGCGCCTTGCGCAGCATTACAGCCAAGCCGTCAACGTGCATCTCGATGCCATCGAACATCACGACCACATCGTATTCCTGCACGCGGTCGAGGAAGGCCCCGCCAGCCAAAGCTACGGCCTGCAAGTGGCGCAACTCGCCGGCGTGCCGCAAAACGTAATCAAATCTGCGAAAAACTATTTGCTTCAGCTCGAACAGCAAAGTGTGGGAAAAGACGGGCAAAAAGATTTGTTCGCGCCACAATCAAAAACAGAACCGCCCGCGCATCCTGCTTTACAGATACTGAAGGAAACCGATCCCGATCAGCTTAACCCGAAGCAAGCGCTGGAAAAAATTTATCAGCTCATAAAACTGCTGGAAGATTGATTTTCTGAACTTCGTATCATTTCCGGAAATTCGATTCTGATAACTTTTGCCACTGGTCATTGCGGTGAACCTTTAGCCGCGGTGAGCCGTAGCCCAGAGAGAAACGAAGGGGAAGTGTGGCGGTCTGGTGAAGCAATCTCGATTTTTAACGTAGTCTTTGCGAACGTTAGTGAAGCAATCTCGGTTTTTATCGTAGTCTTTGCGAACGTTAGTGAAGCAATCTCGATTGTAAAACAGATTGCTTCGTCGTCTTTGACTCCTCGCAAAGACGGCTTTTGTTATCACGAGCCTTTCGCCCGGTTCATTTTGATGCTTCGACAGGCTCAGCACTAAAGGCGGTCGAAGGGAATCAGTCAAAGGTCAGAGGGGATTGGACTTCCAGGAGATCAGATCGTGAAGATAGAAGAAACGAATTCGACTCCGGTACCTTTTATATTCCTGTACCTTTTATTCCTAAAATAATTATTGACACGCCGCCGGCATCGCCAACTTGGGGTAGCCATAGCACTTCCAGCGCACCGTGCCTTCGGAAACAGCAGGTTCCATTGCAACAAAAACACCGTACTGTTTGTTGAACGCGATAATCGTTCCAGAT
>JBOIFQ010000095.1:0-1822 GCA_050741655.1 Burkholderiales bacterium
CCTATAGTGCCGGCGGCGACCTGCAGGTTTTGCTCGCGGATAGCGCGCACCACGTCGCCGGGAGTGAGATCGCGCGCGGAAACTTTTTGCGGATCCAGCCAGACGCGCATGGAGTAGTCGCCGCCACCGAAAATAATCGCCTGACCCACGCCATTGATGCGCGCCAGCACATCCTTGACATTGAGTACCGCAAAATTGCGCAAATAAACCGTGTCGTAACGCTGGTCGGGCGAGACCAGGTGCACCACCATGGTGAGGTCGGGCGAACTCTTTACCGTGGTCACGCCCAGCCGGCGCACTTCCTCCGGCAGCCGCGGCAGCGCCTGCGAAACGCGGTTTTGCACCTGCACCTGGGCGTTGTCCACGTTGGCGCCAAGCTTGAAGGTGATGGTGATCTGCATCACGCCGTCGGTCGTCGCCTGCGAAGACATATACAACATGTTCTCCACGCCGTTGATCTGTTCTTCCAGGGGCGCTGCCACGGTTTCCGCTATGACTTTGGGATTAGCGCCGGGATAGACGGCGCGCACCACCACTGACGGCGGAACCACTTCCGGATATTCGCTGATGGGCAGGTGATTGATGGCGAGCAGGCCGGAGATGAAAATGGCGATGGACAGCACTGCCGCGAAGCGCGGCCGGTCAATGAAGAAACGCGAGATATTCATTGCGGCTTCCTAAGTGTTGCCGGCTTTCTGGTCTGAATTCTTTGGTTTTGCTTCAGACGCCTGGTCCTGCGCCGGAGGCGGAGGCGCGCCCGCGGGTTTATCCACATCGAGCATGGACACCAGTTGCGGCGTCACCGCATCGCCCGGATGCACGCGCTGCAAGCCGTTGACCACTATCGTCTCGCCGCCTTTCAGGCCCTGCTTTATCACGCGCAGGCCTTCAATGAGCGGTCCCAGTTTCACTTCCCGGTAGAGTGTCTTGTTGTCCGTGCCTACCACCAGCACGAATTTTTTGCTCTGGTCGGTGCCGACCGCTTTGTCGTTGATCAGCACCGCTTTGTAGGTGCCGCTGCCGATCAGCTTCAGTCTTGCAAAAAGGCCGGGCGTGAATCTGCGTTCCTTGTTGTCGAATACCGCGCGCCCGCGGATGGTGCCGGTCTGCGGGTTGAGCGCATTGTCCACGAATTCCATGTAGCCCTTGTGCGGATGGCCTTCCTCGTCGGCCAGTCCCAGGTAAACGGGATTGCGCTTCTCGCGCGAACTGATGCGCTCGCCGCGCCGGTTCAGCTCGCCGTACTTGAGATAAATTTGTTCGTCGCCCTCGAAAGCGGCGTAGATGGGATCGAGCGACACCACCGTGGTCAGGAGTGTGGACGGCGCGCCACCGCCGCCGCCGGTCACCAGATTGCCGGCCGTGACCTCGGCGCGGCTGGTTCTGCCGTTGATGGGCGAACGCACCTTGGTGTACTCGAGATTGAGCCGCGCCGTGAGTAGCGCGGCTTGCGCCGCTTTTACCGCCGCGCTGGAGTCCTGCTGGCCGCTCACCAGTTGGTCATATTCCTGACGCGAGATGGCCTGGGATTGCAGCAGTTTTTCTGCGCGCGCCAGCTCGCTTCTCGCCAGCTTCACTTTGGTATCGGCGCGCGCCAGCTCGGCCTCGGTACGGGCGAGTTCGGCTTGCTGGGGGCGCGGATCAATCTCGAACAGGAGATCGCCCTTCTTTACCTCCGCGCCTTCGCGGAAATGAATTTTATCAATATAACCGGAAATGCGCGGCCGTATCTCCACCCGCTCGACGGCTTCCAGACGGCCGGTGAACTCATCCCATTCGCTGACTTCTTTCTCGATCACCGCCGCCACGCTCACCTGCGGCG
>JBOIFQ010000096.1:0-1708 GCA_050741655.1 Burkholderiales bacterium
AAAATCGGCTCGCACACCGCGCGGATGGCGGTTTCGAATTCCTCCACCCGCGTTTCCTTCGGTATCCAGCCCGATTCGATATGCGCTTCCGCCACGCGTTGGTAATCGCGCCGGAAAAAAGCCAGGAAATTCTGCGCCAGATAATTCTTGTCGCTGGCATTGAGCGTGCCCATGATGCCGAAATCGAGCGCGATATACTGGCCTTTTTCATTCACCTGAATATTGCCGGGATGCATGTCGGCGTGGAAAAAACCGTCGCGGAACACCTGGGTGAAAAATATTTCCACGCCGGCGCGCGCCAGTTTCGGGATATCCACGCCCTGCGCGCGCAGCTTGGCTACCTGGCTGATGGGCGTGCCGTGCATGCGCTGCATCACCATTACTTCGATGGAGCAGTAATCCCAATAAATTTCGGGCACCATGAGCAGCGGCGAGCGCTCGAAATTGCGGCGCAACAGGCTGGCGTTGGCGGCTTCGCGCATCAAATCCAGTTCGTCATGCAGATGCTTCTCGAATTCCTTCACCACTGCGTGCGGCTTGAGGCGCTTGCCGTCCCGCCACAGCATTTCGATCAGGCTGGCGCCGCTGTCGAGCAAGGCCAGATCCTTGGCAATCACCGCCGCGATTCCCGGCCGCAATATTTTCACCGCCACATCGGTGCCGTCGTGCAGCACCGCCAGATGCACTTGCGCCACCGAGGCGCTGGCCACCGGTTCGCGCTCGAAATGTTTGAACACATCGGAAAGCGGCCGGCGGTAAGCGCGCGCTAGCACGGCGGCGGCAACTTCGGAGGCAAAAGGCGGCACGCGGTCTTGCAACTTGGCGAGTTCGTCGGCGATGTCGGCGGGCAGCAAATCGCGACGGGTGGACAGCACTTGCCCGAATTTGACGAAAATCGGCCCCAGCGCTTCCAGCGCCTGGCGCAGCCTTAGCGCACGCGGCGCTTCCAGCCTGCGCCAGAACAGGAGAAAACGGAGTAAAACGCGCAGCAGGCGCACGCGCTCGTGGCCGAGGAAAAACTCGTCCAACCCGAAGCGCATGCTGACGTAAATGATTTTAAGGAGACGAAAGAAACGCATCAGCGGATTGTAACCGTGACGCCTAAAGCAAGCTAGCCGCCGATTTTTTGCAGTCGTTTTTCCAGCCGCTCCACATCATCGCGCAGCGCATCCACGTCCGCCACGAATTGCCGGACGTGGATGGTTTTGGCGATGAGCGGCTGTTCTTCGGTCCAGTATTCGGAAAACGCACGCGCCAGGCTGTCAAAACTTTGCTGACCCCATAGCCTCAAGCCTTGCGCGGCACGCACCATGCGTTCGGCGGCGATATCGCCGGTGTAGCGGCTTAAATCCTCCGCCGCATCCCAGCGCAGATTGCGCGCGACATAAGCAATGGCGCCGGCAAAATCGGTATCGCCTTCAATCGTAATTTCCTTATAGGCTGCCTCGTCGTGCATGAGCAGACGCGGCAGCAACGGCAGAGTCAGCGTGAATTGTGCGGCGATTGCGGCGTCATTGCCGGCGGTTTTTGTTTCGCCGCTATCCGTGATGGAGAGGGAAAATACAAACGGCGGCAGCAAGAAGCGCGCGGTCTTTCCGGCATGCGCCTG
The DNA here is from genome assembly GCA_050741655.1 of Burkholderiales bacterium. Taxonomy (GTDB): domain Bacteria; phylum Pseudomonadota; class Gammaproteobacteria; order Burkholderiales; family JAHFRG01; genus JAHFRG01. The sequence goes on from JBOIFQ010000096.1 coordinate 1,610, forward strand.
CAGCCGCTCGCGCGCCCAGGATGCGCCGCGCAACAAGTGATTCAAGAGCGCGGCCGCGGCGTCGAACATGGAAATCAGCGCGCTGGCTGGATGCCGGCG
>JBOIFQ010000097.1:0-3485 GCA_050741655.1 Burkholderiales bacterium
GGCCAAGCGTGGCGCCAAAGTCACCGTACTGGAGCGCGGTGTGGCGGGCGGCGAAGCCTCGTGGGCGGGCGGCGGGATTCTGTGCGCGCTTCCGCCCTGGCAGTATTCCGCTCCCGTCACGCGGCTCGTTTTATGGAGCGAGCAGCTATATCCGGGCTGGGTGGAGGATTTGCTGGCGACGACCGGAATCGACCCGGAATACACTCGCAGCGGTCTGTTGATGCTGCCGGATTTCGAGCGCGAAACCGCGCGCAACTGGTGCCGCGAACATCTGGTGGAATGCGTACCGGTGCAATCCGCCGATATATGTCCGCGCATCGCGCTCGACGCCGGCGCGCTGTGGCTGCCGCAAGTGGCGCAAGTGCGCAACCCGCGTCTGATTAAAGCGCTGAAGCGAGGGCTGCAAATTGCGGGCGGCAAGGTGTTGGAGCACACCGAAGTCAAAGCCTGGAAAATTTCCCGTAATCAATTGGCGGGCGTGGTCACGCCGCGTGGCGAATTTTCCGCCGCCGGTTATATCGTCTGCGGCGGCGCATGGAGCCAGCATATCACCGGAAATTTTTCACTCGGCCTCGACATCCGGCCGGTGCGCGGACAAATGCTGTTATATAAGACGCCGCCGGGTTTTCTGTCCTGCGTGGTGCTGCAAAACCATGTTTATCTCATCCCGAGGAAAGACGGCCATATCCTGGTGGGCAGTACGGTGGAAGATGCGGGTTTCGACAGCAGCACTACCGAAGAAGCGAAACGCGAGCTGATGGCACGCGCCGCGCGCCTGTTTCCGCCACTCACGGAAAAATTGCTGGTGCAGCAATGGGCGGGGTTGCGCCCGGGCTCGCGCGACAATATCCCGGCCATAGATCGCCATCCGCAACTGCAGAATCTTTATATCAATAGCGGACATTACCGCTACGGCATGACCATGGCGCCGGGCAGCGCGAGAATACTTGCTAATCTGGTGTCAGGAATCTCGCAGCCACTCGACACAAGTGCGTATCGCTGGCCAGCCAGCAGTACCGCTGCGGTGCTGAAAGCCGTGCTTTAGATATAAGCTGGAAATCACCATATTAAACAGAGTCCAATTTATGGTTTATAATCAAAAAATGATGAAACCCGCTGAATATACCCGTGAAGGCATGGCTGAGCTGCTGCGCGGTCATGGCATCAATCCTACCCACCAGCGCATTGAAATCGCTTACGCGCTGTTTTCGCGGCAAGAGCATCTTTCCGCCGAGCAGGTGATGACCAGCGTCAACACCCGGCATTCGGAAACTTCCAAGGCCACGGTTTACAACACGCTCAATCTGTTCCTGGAAAAGAAACTCATCCGTGAAGTCATCGTGGACCCGGACCGGGTGTTCTACGATCCCAATACCGATAATCACCACCACTTTTACGAAGTCAACACCGGCCGTCTGATGGATATTGATGCGTCCACCATCAGTGTTTCCGGTTTGCCGGCTCTTCCCGCAGGCGCGGTCACCGAAGGCGTGGACATTATCGTCCGCATCCGTTCCCAAACGGCTTCGTGATTCCATTCATTGCGAATCCTTCGAGCCGTTTGCCCTGAGCCAGTCGAAGGGGGCGGACTCAGGACAGATTCCGTGAAGCAATCCCGGTTTTAAAATTTAACAGCGGATTGCCACGGCGCAGTCGCGCCTCGCAATGACATCACTGCTATAATTCGCTCTCGCTGCTGATGTAGCTCAGCTGGTAGAGCAACTGATTCGTAATCAGTAGGTCGGTGGTTCGAGTCCACTCATCAGCACCAATCAGCAGTCGCCGGTGCGCCTGAATCTAGCCGCGGCCGTAAGTGTCCTCGAAGCGGATGATGTCATCCTCGCCGAGATAGGCACCGGATTGCACTTCAATTATCTCCAGCGGCACTTTGCCGGGATTTTCCAGCCGATGCCGGGTGCCGATCGGAATATAAGTTGACTCGTTTTCCGAGACCAGGAAAGTTTCATCCCCGCGCGTCACGCGCGCCGTGCCGCGCACCACGATCCAGTGTTCGGCGCGATGATGGTGCATTTGCAGCGAAAGCGCAGCACCTGGATTGACCACGATACGCTTCACCTGAAAGCGGCTGCCGGCGTCGATGCTGTCATAGTAACCCCACGGCCGGTAGACTTTGCGATGAGCATCAGCTTCTTTGCGCCCCGCGCGCTTTAACCGCGCCACCACATCCTTGACCTGCTGCATGCGGTTCTTGTGCGCCACCAGCACCGCGTCCGGCGTTTCCACCACCACGACATCGGCAAGCCCCACGCAGGCCACCAGCCGCGATTGAGAAATCGCCAGTGTGTCGCGTGTAGCCACTGTCATTACATCCCCGCGCAGCACGTTACCGTCTATGTCCTTGCCGTCGAGTTTCCATAGCGCGTCCCAGGCGCCGACATCCGACCACCCGGCCGCGAGCGGAATGACCATGCCCAGCCTGGCGGGCAGTTTCTCCATCACCGCGTAGTCAATCGAATCCGCGGGACAGGCAATGAAAGCTTCCGCGCCTACGCGCAAAAAATCCCGATCCAGGCTGCGTGCGGCGAAGGCGGCGCGGCAGGCCTGCACTATCTCCGGCCGCAGCGCATCGAGCCGCGCGAGCCATACCGAGGCGCGCATCATGAAAATGCCCGAATTCCAAAGATATTCTCCGCTAGCGACGTAGCGCTCAGCCGTCGAGGCGTCCGGTTTTTCCACGAAGGCGCTGATCTCCCGGCTACCGTCTTCTCCCTCCCGCGCTGCTGCAAGCCGAATATAGCCGTAGCCGGTCTCGGGCAACGTGGGGCGAATGCCGAAAGTCACCAGCTTACCGGCCTCGGCATGCGCCGTCCCTTGCTCAATGGCAGCACGAAAGGCTTCGACATCGCCGATAATGTGATCGGCAGGCATCACCACCAGCACCGGATCATCGCCCGCTTCCAGTGCGGCCAGCGCCGCCAGCGTCAATGCCGGCGCCGTATTGCGGCCCGCGGGCTCGAGCACAATCGCCGCCGGGCTTACCCCCGCCTGATGCAATTGCTCGGCAGTGATGAAGCGATAGTTTTCGTTGGCTACCACGATGGGGGAGAGCACCTGCCTGCCTGCCGACGCCAGCGAAGCGTCCACGCGCCGCGCCGTGGCTTGCAACAAAGTATCCTCACCGGCAAGCGCCAGCAGCTGTTTCGGATATTGCTCGCGCGAAAGCGGCCACAAACGGGTGCCCGAGCCGCCGCAAAGAATGACGGGTTGCAGATTCATGCGGGTTTCTCTAAATCAAAAAACATTTTGCCGCCGATGGACGCCGATACACGTCGATAATAAACGAGAAACTCAAAAACACGGAAAGATTCGAATTGGTCCCGGTCGAGAATGTTGCTGACTTGATGTACGCAGCTAAAGATCTTCTCCGTGGTCTGATAACCTTGACCGGCGTTCATCGGCGGTTAGTCCTGGAGATTCTTAGCCGCCCAGCGCTGCCAGCGCCAGGTGTCGGCGCACATCGCATC
>JBOIFQ010000098.1:0-2139 GCA_050741655.1 Burkholderiales bacterium
AAGTAGTTTCATGCGGCTATTCCTCCCAGCCATCACAGTTCAATAGGTAGATTCACGATTTGTATATGCACCATTACGGCGCGCGATGAGGATAGCAATTTATTTAATTTGGTGCACGCGATTGAACAAGGAGAAAAACGCCGCTTCCGGGTGGTCGCTCTTATGCGTCCCTGCATCCGCGGCACTTGTGCTTCCTGCACATCGTCCCGCACTCGCGGCATACGACCGCCAAGGATGGCGGAAGTGTCGAAAATGAAGGAACAATTTTCGACCAGTACATCCTGTACATAATAAAAAAAACGGGCGCCGAAGCGCCCGTGTAACAGAGAGAGGTCGTTAAACCTGATTTAAATCAAGATAGCTATATTTGATAAGCCGTCTCGCCGTGTTCGATGATGTCGAGACCTTCGCGTTCAACATCTTCCGCAGCACGCAGTCCGACCATCAGATCGGCAATCTTGTAGGAAATAAAGGCGACGATGCCTGACCAGAAGAAGGTCACCAATACGCCTTTACCCTGGATCATGAATTGCGTCATGATGCCCGGATAGCCAACCGAAGCTGTGACCCAGTCGGTGACCAGACCCGGCCCGCCAAGCGATGGTGCGTTAAACACACCTGTCAGCAACGCGCCGGTAATACCGCCTACAGCGTGCACGCCGAACACATCGAGCGAATCGTCAGCCGCGAGAATCTTCTTCAATCCATTCACTCCCCACAGGCATATCAGGCCCGCGGCTGTCCCGATGACGAATGCGCCGGGGATACCGACGTTACCGGCCGCCGGAGTAATCGCCACCAGACCCGCGACTGCACCGGAGGTGGCGCCGAGCAGTGATGGCTTGCCTTTAAATAGCCACTCACCGAACATCCAGGAGAGCACCGCGCAAGCCGTAGCGAGGTAGGTATTGATGAACGCCAGGGCGGCAAAATTGCCGGCCTCAAGCGCCGATCCAGCATTGAAACCGAACCAGCCAGCCCACAGTAAGGCCGCGCCGATCATGGTCATCGGCAGGTTATGTGGTTTAATGGCTTCCTTGCCGAAGCCGATACGCTTGCCGAGCAGATAGGCGCCTACGAGTCCGGCGACTCCGGCATTGATATGCACCACTGTACCGCCAGCGAAGTCGAGCACGCCCATTTGCCAGACGAATCCGGCCTTGGCATTCATGGCATCCACGACGCCCGGATCCGTGTAAGCATCGGGCCCCATCCACCACCAGACCATATGCGCGATCGGCGCGTAGCTGAACGTAAACCAGAGCACCATGAAGATCAGCACGGCTGAAAATTTCATGCGCTCCGCAACCGCACCCAGGATCAGGCAGCAGGTAATCGCGGCAAACGTGGCCTGGAAAGCGACGAATACCAATTCAGGAATATAGACACCCTTGCTAAACGTCGCCCCCATGGCGAATGCGCCGGTGGACGCATCGAAAGTGCCGTTCAGGAATAGTCGGCTAAACCCTCCGAAGAATGCGTTGCCTTCGGTAAAGGCGAGACTGTAACCGTAGACGCACCATAACACCGTGACCAGCGAGAACGTTACGAACACCTGCATCAGCATCGATAGCATGTTCTTCGAGCGCACCATACCGCCATAGAACAGCGCCAGGGCCGGGACACTCATTATCAGCACGAGCGCGGTGGAGGTCAGCATCCAGGCCACGTCGCCCTTGTCGGGAACGGGCGGGGCCGGTGCAGCTTCTTCCACAGGCGCGGCCATTTCAACAGGCATCGCCTCCTCGACAGGGGCGGCCTCTGCAGTAGCTACAACTACAATCCCCATTTCAACCTGCTCATCATCTGCCAAAGCGAGACCGGAAACACCGAGTGCCACTAACCCTGTTAATAACAAATTCTTAATCAGTTTCATTTCTAAAATCCCCCTTATCACAGTGCCTCCCCACCAGTCTCGCCGGTACGAATCCGGACGACCTGGTCAAGGGTATATACGAAAATCTTGCCATCGCCGATCTTGCCGGTATTGGCGGCCTTGGAAATCGCTTCAAGAACCTTTTCGGACTGGCCATCAGAAATGGCAACTTCAAGTTTTATCTTGGGCAGAAAATCAACGACATATTCAGCGCCACGGTACAATTCAGTGTGGCCCTTTTGCCGTCCGAAACCCTTGACCTC
>JBOIFQ010000099.1:0-29704 GCA_050741655.1 Burkholderiales bacterium
ATATTTCACTTACCGTGAAGCGCGTGAATGAAAATCATGACGGTCGGCCGGTAACCGGCGTGGCATCCAATTATGTTTGCGATTTGCAAAAAGGCGAGAAGGTCAAGGTCGTCGGGCCTTACGGCAAGACTTTCCTGATGCCCAATCACGCGGGCTCGAGCCTGATGATGATTTGCACCGGTACCGGTTCCGCTCCCATGCGCGCCATGACCGAATACCGGCGGCGGCGTGTTGCGCGCAACGAAGGCGGGGAGCTGATGCTGTTTTTTGGCGCGCGCCGGCCGGAGGAATTGCCTTACTTCGGGCCGCTGATGAAGCTGGCCAAGGATTTCATAGACATCAATTTTGCTTTCTCACGCGTGCCAGGTCAGCCGAAAAAATATGTGCAGGAACTCATACGCGAACGTGGCGACAAAGTAACACGCCTGCTGCTGGATGAACACTGCTACATTTATATCTGCGGCCTGAAAGGCATGGAAGCGGGAGTGATGGAATCCTTCCGCGCGGTATGCCGCGCGCGCGATATTGACTGGGACGAGCTGCAGCCGCAGTTGCTGGCGCAGGGCCGTTTCCACGTCGAGACTTACTGAAAAATCCGGGAGAGGGTGTGCCGGTCAGCTTTGTGCGCGAGCGGGATGTTGCCGTTATCAGCGTGAATAACCCGCCGGTGAATGTGCTGAGCCAGCCGGTGCGCGCCGGCTTGCAGGCGGCTTTGCGGCAAGCGGCGGACGATGCGGCTGTCACTGCCATTGTCATTCTTTGTGAAGGGCGCACCTTCATAGCCGGCGCGGACGTGAATGAATTCGACCAGCCGCCGCAACCACCGCACTTGCCGCAAATTACCGAAGCCTTGGAAAACTCGATCAAACCCGTGGTCGCGGCGATTCATGGCACGGCGCTGGGCGGCGGCTACGAAATCGCGCTCGCTTGCCATTACCGCCTCGCCACCTCAAGCGCCAAGATTGGCTTGCCCGAAGTGAAACTCGGCTTGATGCCGGGTGCCGGCGGCACGCAAAGACTGCCGCGGCTGGTCGGAGTCGGGCAGGCGCTGCAATTGATTTGCGAAGGTAATCCAATCTCCGCGCCGCAAGCATTGGCTTGGGGTGCGCTGGATGAAATCACCGAAGGCGATTTGCAAGCAGCGGCGTTGACCGTGGCGCGGCGGCTTGCCGCTGCGGGAAAATCCTTGCGCCGCACCGGCGCACTCGAATTGCGATTTGATAATCCTGAATTATTTTCCCAGGCCGCGGAAGCCGTTGCCAGGAAACAGCGCGGCCTGATTGCCCCGCGTTATTGCATCGAGGCGGTGCGCGCGGCAACCACGTTGCCCTTGGACGCAGGATTAAAGCGCGAGCGCGAGCTGTTTCTCGAGCTGCGCGCTGCGCCGCAGGCGGCGGCGCTGCGCCATGCTTTCCTCGGCGAGCGTGTGGTGGCGAAAATCCCCGGCTTACCTGCGGATACGCGTGCGGTGAAGCAGGCGGCGGTAATCGGCGCCGGTACCATGGGCGCGGGCATCGCCATGTGTTTCGCCAACGCCGGTATTGCGGTGACATTGCTGGAGGCGCAAGCCGAAGCACTGGAACATGGCATGAGCACCATACGGCAAAATTACACGGCCAGCGCGGCGCGCGGCGGGCTGACGGAAAAAGAAATGGAACAGCGCTTATCTTCCATCCATCCCACGCTGAGCTATGAGGATTTGCGCTCCGCGGATTTGATCATCGAAGCGGTATTCGAAGATCTGCAAGTAAAAAAACAGGTGTTTGAAAAACTGGATGCGGCGGCCAAGCCCGGCGCCATCCTCGCCACCAACACGTCTTACCTCGATGTCGCGGCCATCGCCGAATTCACGCGCCGGCCGCAGGATGTGGTCGGCATGCATTTTTTCAGCCCGGCACAGGTGATGAAGCTGTTGGAGAACGTGCGCGCGCCGAAGACCGCGCCCGATGTGCTGGCGACGGTGATGAAACTGGGCAAGACTCTGGGCAAAGTGGCGGTGCTGGTGGGCGGCGCGCACGGTTTCGTGGGGAACCGCATGCTGGCGCAGCGCACGCGCGAGGCATTTTTTTTGCTGGAAGAGGGGGCATTGCCTCAGCAAGTTGATAAAGTATTGCATAGTTTTGGTTTTCCCATGGGGCCGTTCGCCGTGGGTGATCTCGCCGGCTTGGATATCGGCTGGCGCGCGCGTCAGGCGCGTGCGCATTTGCGCAAACCCGGTGTGCGCGATTGCAATTTACTGGATAAAGTGTGCGCACTAGGGCGCTTCGGGCAAAAAACCCATGCCGGCTGGTATCGTTATGAAGCGGGCAGCCGCGCGCCGCTTCCCGATCCGGTTATCGAAGAACTTATTATTAAGCACTCGCGCGAAGCGGGCGTGGAGCGGCGCAGCATCAGCTCAGAGGAGATTCTCGAGCGGTGTTTATATGCCATGATTAACGAAGCGGCGAAAATCCTGGCGGAGGGCGTGGCGGCGCGGCCGCTGGACATAGACATGGTATGGCTGCACGGTTACGGCTTCCCGGCTTATCGCGGCGGTCCGCTGTTTTACGCCGACAGCGTGGGGCTGGAGAAGATTTATCAAGACATAATCAAGCTGCGTGCACGCTTCGGCCCCGATTTCTGGACTCCCGCGCCTTTGCTGGAGCAGATGGCGCGCGACGGTCAGGGTTTTTATCCGCATCGCGCGAGCACGCCTTATACTTTGCTGAGCGAGAAAAAATGACCGATGCCTACATCTGCGATGCCATCCGCACGCCTTTCGGCCGTTACGGCGGCGTGCTGGCCAATATAAGAACCGATGATTTGGCGGCGCTGCCGATAAAAGCGCTGAAGGAGCGCAATCCCAAAGCGGATTGGGCGGCAGTGGAAGATGTCATTTTCGGCTGCGCCAACCAGGCCGGTGAAGACAACCGCAACGTCGCGCGCATGGCGCTGCTGCTGGCGGGATTGCCGTGTGAGGTGCCGGGCACCACCATTAATCGTTTATGCGGCTCCAGCCTGGATGCGGTGGGCAGCGCGGCGCGCGCCATCAAGACCGGCGAAGTGGAGTTGATGATCGCGGGCGGTGTGGAAAACATGACGCGCGCGCCGTTTGTGATGGCAAAAGCCGAAGGCGCATTTTCGCGCGCCGCTAAAATCGAAGACACGACTATCGGCTGGCGGCTGGTGAATCCGCTCATGCAGGCGAAATATGGAATTGATTCCATGCCGCAGACGGCGGAAAACGTGGCGGCGGAATTCCACGTGAGCCGCACCGATCAGGACGCGTTCGCGCTGCGCAGCCAGCAACGCTGGGCGCAGGCGCATGCCGCCGGTTTTTTCCAACGGGAAATCATTGCGGTTTCCATTCCGCGAAAAAACCAGGAAACCGCATGGTTTGATACCGACCAGCATCCGCGCCCGGACACCACGCTTGAGGCGTTGAAAAAACTCAAGGGCGTGGTCAAACCGGACGGCACGGTCACCGCCGGCAATGCGTCCGGCGTCAATGACGGCGCCTGCGCTTTGCTGCTGGCTTCCGCAGCGGCGGCGAAAAAACACGGGCTGACACCGCGTGCCCGCGTGCTGAATATGGCGACGGCCGGCGTGGCGCCGCGCATCATGGGTTTCGGTCCTGCGCCGGCGGTGAAAAAAGTGCTGGCGCAAGCCGGTCTCAAGTTGCAGCAGATGGATGTCATCGAACTCAACGAAGCTTTTGCCGCACAGGCGCTGGCGGTGATGCGCGCGCTGGGGTTGGCGGATGATGCCGCGCATGTGAATCTCAATGGCGGCGCGATTGCCATCGGCCATCCGCTCGGCGCTTCGGGCGCGCGGCTGGTTACGACCGCGCTGAATCAGCTGGAACGCAGCAAAGGCCGTTACGCACTTTGCACCATGTGCATAGGCGTGGGGCAGGGCATCGCGCTCATTATCGAAAGAGTCTGACCGCGTCAGGTTATTAACTCAGGTTAAATAACCTTTTTTGCGGCGCAGGGGTTTCAGCACCAGAATAGCCATTACGGAAGAAACCAGGTTCATGGCGGCGGCGGTGATGAAAACAGCATGCCAGCTCCCCGTGGCGGCCGTGAGCATGCTCGATAGGGGTATCAGCAGTGCAGCCGTTCCTTTGGCGGTATAGAGCATGCCGGCGTTGGTTGCGGCATATTTGGGACCGAAGGTGTCGCCGACGGTGGCGGGGAACAGGCTGTAGATTTCGCCCCAGGCGAAGAACACCAGCCCGGTAAGCAGCACAAACCACAGCGGGTCGTGACCAAACTGACTTAGCAGCAGGATACCCACGGCTTCGAGCCCGAAAGCAATGCACATGGTATTTTCGCGCCCGATGTGATCCGAGACCCAGCCGAAGAAAGGCCGCGTAAGGCCGTTCAATATACGGTCGATTGATAGTGCGAAGGTCAGCGCGGGCAAGGTAATGCCGATCAACGATACCGGGATATCGGCAATCTTGAAATCCTTGGCTATCGGCGCCAGCTGCGCCGTCGCCATCAGCCCGCCCGCCGCCATCAGCACGAACATCACATACATCACCCAGAAGATCGGTGAGCGCAGGGTTTCGGTCGGGGTGAAATCACGCTGGTTGGCTTTCTGCACGGTCTTTGCTACTTCGGGCACTTCGCCTTTGCGCGGCGCGCTGAGAGCAAAAGACGCCAGAAATACCACCAAGCCCTGACCCAAGCCGAAATAAAGAAAAGCCGACTCGTAGCCGGATGACTTGATGAGGGCCGAAATCGGGACGATGGTGAGCGCTGAACCCATGCCGAAGCCCGCCGCGGTAAGGCCGGCGGCAAGACCACGATGATCGGGAAACCATTTGAGCGCGTTGCCGACGCAGGTGCCGTATACCGCGCCAGCGCCGATGCCGCCTATCGCTTGCGCGATGTAGAGGGCGGGGAGAGACGAAACATAAGCATTCATTACCCAGCCGATTCCCACCAATACGCCGCCAAACATGACCACCAGCTTGGGCCCGAAGCGGTCGACGAAATAACCTTCGATCGGCACCAGCCAGGTTTCAGTCAGGACGAAAATCGTGAATGCGACCTGGATTGCGGCTTTGTCCCAGCCAAATTTGGCTTGCAGCGGGTTGACAAACAAGGTCCAGCCGTACTGCAGATTGGCGACCATCGCCATGCACAGGATCCCGAGAAATAATTGCAGCCAGCGGTAGGGTGCGCGGCCGCTGGGGGATATTACCGCTTCGAATTCGGCTTGAGCTGACATTATTTATCCCCCTGAAATAGTTGGCTGTTTTTTTTGAAAGAAAACCTGCTGCATAATTCTGTCAAGACTAGGCATTACATATAAATTGCGTGAAAATATGTTACGGTTGCGGCAGGTTTGCGTGGGCTGAAGTGCGTCCAGCCAGTTATTAGGTTCGCCAAGATACTACTTTTACTTAAGTTAGGGAATGTTGCGGGAGAACAGGCCATGAGAATTTGCGTTGTCGGCGCGGGCGCCATCGGCGGTCTGTTGGGAGTAAAGCTCGCGCTGGCGGGCGAGGATGTGACGCTGATTGCGCGCGGGCCTAACCTTGCCGCGATCAGACAGAACGGCATGCGGCTGATCGGGGAAGGCGGCAGCGAAACGCTGGTGCGCGTCAAGGTGACGGATAAGATCGGCGAAGCGGGCGAGCAGGATCTGGTGATACTCGGTATGAAGGCGCATCAGGTGGCGGCGGTGGTTAAAGACTTGCCGGCGTTGTATCACTCTGAAACCATGGTGATGACGGCGCAGAACGGAATCCCTTGGTGGTATTTTTTCAAGCATGGCGGCGAGCTCGAGGGGCGGCGTCTGGAAAGCGTGGACCCGGGCGGGGTGATTGCGGCGCATCTGCCGGTTGCGCGCGTGATAGGCGTGGTGGTGTATCCGGCGGCGGAACTGCGCGCGCCGGGCGTGCTGCGCCATATTGAAGGCAATCGTTTTTCAGTGGGCGAAATTGATAACAGCGAAACCCCGCGCATCAGGCGGGTTTCGGAAACATTGCGCAACGCGGGATTCAAAGCGCCGATTCTTACCGACATCCGCTCCGAAATCTGGCTCAAACTGTGGGGCAACCTGAGCTTCAATCCGATCAGCGCGCTGACCCACGCCACGCTGGTGGATATCTGCCAGTTTCCGCAAACGCGTGAGCTGGCCGCGAAAATGATGATCGAGGCGCAGGATATAGCGGAAAAACTCGGCATCCAGTTCCGGGTTTCTTTGGAGAAACGCATCGCCGGTGCGCAAGCGGTCGGTAAACACAAGACTTCGATGCTGCAGGATATCGAAGCCGGCCGCGCGCTGGAAATCCACGCCCTGGTGGGAGCGGTGGTGGAAGTGGGCAAAATTACCGGCACACCGACCCCGCACATAGACGCGGTATATGCCTGCGTAAGTCTGCTGGCGAAGACGCTGCAGGAAGAAAAAGGCAAATTGAAAATTCAGCCGCTGTAACGATCTGACAAGGAAACTGGAAATGAAGAAATCTTCGACACTCAAGGAACTGCTGGCGGCGGGCAAGGACGACAGCGTGGCAATTGCGGCGTCTGGCATGTCCGGTTTGACTTACCGGACATTGCGCGCGCTGATTGAACGCACGATCGCGAGCCTCAACCGCTTCGGCATCGGGCGCAATGACCGCGTCGCTATTGTGCTGCCCAACGGGCCCGAGATGGCCGCGGCATTCATGGGTATTGCTGCGGGCGCGACTGTGGCGCCGCTTAACCCGGCTTATCGCGCCGACGAATTTGAATTTTATCTGTCTGATTTGCGCGCCAAGGCGCTGGTGGTGGCCAAAGGCGGCGATTCGCCGGCCATAGGCGTGGCGGAGAAACTCGGTGTGCGCGTCATCGAGCTGTACCCCGTTGCGCAGAATGGCGCCGGTTGTTTCGAATTGCGCCCGCATGACGCGGGCGGTGGCTCATGCAGCACAGGATGCGCCGAAGCCGATGACATAGCTTTGATTCTCCACACCTCGGGTACCACCTCGCGGCCGAAAATCGTGCCGCTTAAACAATGCAACATCTGCATTTCCGCCGCCAACATTGCCGCAACCCTGGCTTTTAGCGCCGCTGACCGCGGACTTAATATCATGCCCTTGTTCCACATTCATGGTTTGATGGCCGGCTTGCTCGCCCCGCTTTCCGCCGGAGGCCAAGTATTCTGCACCCCGGGTTTCAACGCGCTCAAGTTTTTTGGCTGGATGAACGAAGCCGGGCCCACCTGGTACACCGCCGTACCGACCATGCACCAGACGATACTGACGCGCGCGGCGCAGAACCGGGAAATCATCGCCCAATACCCGCTGCGCTTCATCCGTTCTTCGTCGTCATCGATGCCGGTGAAAGTGATTGCCGAGCTTGAGACGGCGTTCAATGCGCCGGTGATCGAATCCTATGGCATGACCGAAGCCGCGCATCAGATGGCGAGCAGTCCTTTGCCCCCGCGCAGCCGCAAACCCGGCAGCGTCGGCATCGCGGCGGGGCCGGAAGTGGCGATCATGGATGATAAAGGCAATCTGCTGCCGCCGCATGCCACTGGCGAGATCGTCATCCGCGGTCCCAGCGTGACTCCAGGCTATGAAAACAACCCCAAAGCCAACGCGGAAGCTTTCACTCATGGCTGGTTCCGCACCGGCGATCAGGGCGTGATGGACGAAGAGGGCTATGTGACGATTAACGGCCGTCTGAAGGAAATCATCAATCGTGGCGGAGAGAAAATTTCGCCGCGCGAAGTGGACGAAGTGCTGATGACTCATCCGGCGATCCAGCAAGCAGTGACATTCGCGCTTGCGCACGACAAGCTGGGCGAGGATGTGGCGGCCGCGGTGGTGCTGCGCGAAGGCAAGGCAGCCACTGAAAAAGAAGTGCGTGAATTCACGGCGCAACGGCTCGCCGACTTCAAGGTGCCGCGCAAAATCGTTTTTCTCGATGAGATTCCCAAAGGCGCGACCGGCAAGCTGCAGCGTATCGGTCTGGCGGAAAAACTCGGTTTAAAGTGACGGGTTTCCTCAGCGATAGCGGCGCTCGCGGCTTATGGAATCCATAAGTAAAAATGAATAGTATTTTTGATTTTTAAACACTATTATTTATCGTTAAGTGGTGCTTTGGAAATTCCGCGTTAAGCTCAAATATAGAGCGCGGCGGTGCGCTTTTTTAATTTAAAACATCCAGTCAAGGAGGAGTAAATCATGCCCCGCATGCCAGGCCGTAATTTTCTGTTTGTTCCCGGTCCGACCAATGTGCCCGATCGCGTCCAGCGCGCGATGATGGTGGCGATGGAAGACCATCGTTCGTCCAAGTTTCCCGAGCTTACGGTTTCCGTGCTGCAGGATCTGAAAAAAGTGTTCATGTCGGAACAGGGACAGGCTTTTATTTTTCCGTCTTCGGGCACCGGGGCGTGGGAAGCCGCGCTCACCAACACGCTTTCCCCGGGCGACAAGGTTTTATCCGCGCGCTTCGGTCAGTTCAGCCATCTCTGGATTGATATGGCGCAGCGCCTGGGCTTCGATGTGGAGGCTCTGGATGTGGAATGGGGTGAAGGTGTGCCTCTGGAGCGAGTTGAAGAAGCGCTGCGCGCCGACAAACAGCACAAGATCAAGGCCATACTCGCTTGCCATAACGAAACCGCCACCGGCGTGACCAGCGACATCGGCGGCTTGCGGCGCGCCATGGATGCTGCACGCCATCCGGCTTTGCTGTTCGTGGATTGCGTAAGCTCGCTCGGCAGTATTGATTTCCGCATGGACGAATGGAGTGTGGACATTGCCATCACCGGTTCGCAGAAAGGGCTGATGCTGCCGGCCGGGCTGGGCATGCTGTGCGTCAGCAAAAAAGCGCTCGCCGCCATGCCCAACGCGGCTTCGCGCCGCTGTTATTTCGACTTGAACGATATGATCAAGGCCAACGCCAGCGGCTATTTCCCTTATACGCCGGCTCTGCCCATGCTGTATGGCCTGCGCGAATCGCTGAATATTATTTTTGAAGAAGGCCTGGAGAACATTTTTTTCCGCCATACCTATCTGGCCGAAGGCGTGCGCGCGGCCGTCATCAAGGGCTGGGGGCTCAAGCTTTGCGCCAAGGCGCCCAAATGGTATTCCAATACCGTGAGCGCGATCGTGGTGCCGGAAGGCATTAACGGCGCGCACGTGATCGACGTGGCATTCCGCCGCTACAACCTGGCGCTCGGCGCCGGACTTTCCAAAGTCGCGGGCAAAGTGTTCCGCATCGGCCATTTGGGCGATCTCAACGAATTAATGCTGATGGGCGCGATTGCGGGCGCGGAAATGTCCATGCTCGACGTAGGAATCAAGGTCAAGCCCGGCAGCGGGGTAGGCGCCGCTTCGGATTACTGGCGTCATAACGACCCCATTGCCAAGAAGAAAGTGAGCCGCGAGGAAGTGGTTTATGCCTCGCAGTCTACAGGTTCAATATATTAATATAATCAATATATTAAATGAAACACTTAACAGTATTTCTAGACCGGTCAACGCTGCGGGCCACGGTGCGGCGGCCGGGTTTCGAGCATGTCTGGCAGGAATATTCCAAGACTTCGGTCGCGGAAATCATAAACCGGCTCGCCGATGCCACTATCGCCATTACCAATAAAGTGCCGCTGCGCGCCGAAACCTTGTCGCGGCTGCCCAAGCTTAAAATGATTGCGGTGGCCGCCACCGGTTACGATGTGGTGGATGTGGAGTACTGCAAAGCGCACGGCATCACGGTGGCGAACATACGCAACTACGCCGTGCATACCGTGCCTGAGCATAGCTTCGCCCTGATCCTGGCGCTGCGGCGCAATCTGCTCGCCTACCGGCAGGATGTGGAAAACGGCGTGTGGCAGCAATCCGACCAGTTCTGTTTTTTCAATCATCCCATCGGCGATTTGTTCGGCGCCACTCTGGGGATTATCGGCGAAGGCGCCATCGGGCAGGGCACGGCGAAAGTCGCGCGCGGTTTCGGCATGCGCGTACTGTTCGCCGACCACGCACCGCCCAAGGCGCCGGGAGTGGAATTCACGCCCATGGATCAGGTGCTGGCCGAATCGGATGTGATTTCGCTGCACTGCCCGTTGACGCCGGAATCGCGCAACATGATCGGCCTCGAGCAATTCCGCAAAATGAAACGCAGCGCGCTGCTCATTAACACCGCACGCGGCGGCCTGGTGGATGAAGCGGCGCTGATCCGGGCTCTCGATGAAGGCCTGATCGCGGGTGCCGGGTTCGACGTGCTGACCAGGGAGCCGCCCAAGGAAGGCAATCCGCTGCTCGATTTGCGGCGGCCGAATTTCATCCTGACGCCGCACGTGGCCTGGGCTTCCGACAACGCCATGCAGTTTCTGGCGGATCAGCTCATAGATAACATCGAGGCTTTTGTGAGCGGCAAGCCGCAGCATCTGGTGACGTGACGCGTTTATCAATCAAATTTTGTAATAGGGAGCATTGAGTGGATATCCACGAATATCAGGCGAAAGAACTGCTGTCGGGTTTTGGCGTTGCCGTGCCGCGCGGCGGCGTGGCGTACAGCCCGGACCAGGCCTCATACACCGCCACCGAACTCGGCGGCTGGCATTGGGCGGTCAAATCGCAGGCGCACACCGGCGGCCGCGGCAAGGCCGGCGGCATCAAACTGTGTAAAACCTATCGTGAAGTGCACGACGCCGCCAAGGAAATGCTCGGCAAAAAACTGGTGACCAGCCAGACCGGGCCGGAAGGCAAGGTCGTGCAGAAAGTGTATATCGAACTGGCGGAGCCGTTTGAGCGCGAAATTTATCTGGGCTTCGTGCTGGACCGCAAAATCGAGCGCATCCGCGTGATTGCTTCGGCGCAAGGTGGAATGGAAATCGAGGAAATCGCCAAGCATTCACCGGCAGCGATTCTGCAGGAAATCGTCGAACCGGCGGTGGGCTTGCAGGAATTCCAAGCGCGCGGGCTGGCCTTCGGCCTCGGCCTCAACATCAAGCAGGTGTCGCGCGCGGTGAAAACCATCATGGGTGCCTACCGCGCTTTCCGCGATCTGGACGCGACCATGGTCGAAATCAATCCGCTGGTGGTGACCAAGGACGACCGCGTCATCGCGCTCGACGCCAAGATGTCGTTCGACGACAACGCGCTGTTCCGTCATCACAACATCGCGGGAATGCGCGATCACGCGCAGGAAGATCCGCGCGAAGTGCAGGCCGCCGAGCACAGCCTCAATTACATCGGGCTCGAAGGCGAAATCGGTTGCGTCATCAACGGCGCGGGACTGGCGATGGCGACCATGGACACCATCAAGTATGCCGGCGGCACGCCCGCCAATTTTCTCGACGTGGGCGGCGGCGCGTCGCCGGAGCGCATCGCCGCTGCGCTGCGCCTGGTGCTTTCCGATCAAAACGTGCGCGCCATCCTGGTCAATATTTTTGCCGGCATCAACCGCTGCGACTGGGTGGCCAAAGGCATAGTCCAGGCTTACCAGGACGTGGATATCAAGGTCCCGTTCGTGGTGCGCCTGGCCGGAACCAATGTCGAGGAAGGACGCAAGATCATCAATGAAAGCGGCTTGCCTCTTATCAGTGCGGACACTTTGCTTGAGGCGTCGCAGAAAGTGGTCGCCGCCGCCAAATCCTATAAACCCGCTGCCTGAACGGATAAACCATGAGCATATTGATCAACGAAAAAACACGCGTGCTGGTGCAGGGTTTCACCGGCGATAAAGGCACTTTTCACGCCAAGGAAATGATTGCCTATGGCACCCATGTCGTGGGCGGGGTCACGCCCGGCAAAGGCGGCGCCACGCATCTGGGGCTGCCAGTATTCAATACCATCCGTGAAGCGGTCGCCAAGACCGGGGCGGAAGCGAGCATCACTTTCGTGCCGCCGGCTTTTTGCGCGGACTCCATCATGGAAGCCGCCGATGCGGGCATCAAATTGGTGTGTTCCATCACCGACGGCATTCCGGCGCAGGACATGATGCGCGTCAAGCGCTATCTGCTGCGCTTTCCCAAAGACCGCCGCACCATGATGGTGGGGCCGAACTGCGCCGGCATCATCAGCGCAGGCAAGGCCATGCTGGGCATCATGCCCGGGAATATCTATCAGCGCGGCACGGTAGGCATCGTCTCGCGTTCGGGCACGCTGGGCTATGAAGCGGCGGCACAGCTCATGGCGCTGGGACTGGGTGTCACCACCAGCGTCGGCATCGGCGGCGATCCCATTAACGGCAGCTCGTTCCTGGATCATCTGGTGTTGTTCGAGCAAGACCCGGAGACCGATGCGGTGTTGATGATAGGTGAGATCGGCGGTCCGCAGGAAGCGGAAGCGGCGAAGTGGGTAAAGGAAAACATGAAAAAACCGGTCATCGGCTACGTGGCGGGATTGACCGCGCCCAAGGGCCGGCGCATGGGTCATGCCGGTGCGATTATTTCCGCGATGGGCGACAGCGCGGCGGAAAAAAGCGAAATCATGAAAAACTACGGCTTGGTGGTTGCGCCCAGCGCTTCCGAGCTGGGCGCCACGGTTGCCGAGGTACTGAAAAAGAAACCTGCTCGCAAAATGGTTTCTTAAAGTTTAAAGGAAAATATTGTGAACAGGCAGTGTTTGAAAGTCATGCCGGCATTTGCCTGCGCCGGTATTTCTCCTGCGAGTGAACGCGCATGAATTCCCAATCTGCGCTTTCCCTGGCGGTTCCCGCCGAGATGCAGGAAGCCGCTGTCTATGAAAAAGAGTTGGTCGGCCTGCTGTTCAAACTGTTCACGGAAATTCTGGAACGCCATGAGCCGCGCATCGTACCCATGCTGCGCGGCGAATCGCGCAACCTCGATTTTCCGCCGCCGGTGCTGGGGCGCGCGCTGCAGGCGCAAGGCATCTGGTTTCAACTGCTTGGCATCGCCGAGGAGAATGCCGCGATGCGCCGCCGCCGCCAGCATGAAAACGAACGCGGTTACGAAAGCGTGCGCGGAACCCTGGGCCAGGTCATGGCCGAAGCGCGCACCGCCGGCATTAATGCCGGTCAGATACGGTCGTTACTCAATAGCATGAAAATACGCCCGGTCATCACGGCGCATCCGACCGAGGCGAAACGCGTTACCGTGCTGGAGAAGCACCGCAAAATCTATCTGCGCCTGATGGACCTGGAATCGCCGCGCTGGACCGAGCGCGAGCGTGAAAGACTGATCAGAGGATTGTCCAACGATATCGAGCTGTTGTGGTTTACCGGCGAATTGCGGCTGGAAAAACCGAGCCTGCCGCAAGAAGTGTCGTGGGGACTGCATTTTTTCAATGAAACGCTGTTCGAAAACATCCCGGCACTGCTGGAAAAACTGGATTATGCGCTCGAGCACAGTTATCCCGGTGAAACATTCGATATTCCGCCTTTCTTTCAATTCGGCGCCTGGATCGGAGGCGACCGCGACGGCAACCCGCTGGTGACCAACGACGTTACGCGCGACGCGCTGTACCAGAATTCCCTGGCCAGCCTGCATCTTTATAAATCACGCCTGGTTGATTTGCTGCAAGCCATGAGCATAGCCGAGCGTGCGGCGCCGGTTTCCGATACATTCCGCGCCGCGCTCAACGCGGCGCTTGAGTGCTCCGGCGACGGGGCCGCGATCGCCGCGCGCAACCCGGGAGAATTATTCCGCCAGTATCTCTCCTGCATCATGCGCCGCCTTGATGCCACGCTCGAGCAAGTTGAACAAGGCCGGCCGATGCGCGACGAGCGGGCGTATTCCGCCGCCGAGGAACTGGCCGCAGATTTAAAAATATTGGAGCAGGGTTTGGCGGATTGCAAAGCGCTGGATCTGGCGCTGGCCCTGGTGACACCGATCCGGCGCGCGGTTGAAACCTTCCGCTTCAGCACGGTGCGCCTGGATCTGCGCGAAAACACCACGCGCACCACGCAAACCCTGGTTGCGTTGTGGCAAGCGAAACATGCGCAAGGCGAGCCGCCGGCTTTTAATTCCGAGGAATGGAAAGCCTGGCTGCTGCAGGAACTCGCGCAACCGCTGCCTCGGGAGCATGCCGCTTGCGTGCTGCCGCCGGAAGCGCAGGAGACGCTGGGCATGTTCAGGCTGGTGGCTGAAATGTGGAATGTGCTCGACCGCCACGCATTTGGCACTTTCATTCTCAGCATGACGCGTTCGGTGAGCGATGTGCTGGGAATTTATCTGCTGGCCAAAGAAGCAGGGCTTTTTTATGATCCATCCGGAGTGGAATATTGCCGCTTGCCGGTCACGCCCTTGTTTGAAACCATTGATGATCTGCGCCGCGCGCCGGCCATCATGCGCGAGTTGCTTAACGTGCCGGTGGTGAGGCGCAGCATCCGTTCACAAGGCGAGAGCCAGGAAGTGATGATCGGGTACTCCGATTCCAACAAGGACGGCGGTTTTTTTTCCAGCAACTGGGAGCTGGCCAAAGTGCAGGTCAAGCTCACCCAGCTGGGAAAAGATCTGGGTATTCCATTGACATTCTTTCACGGCCGCGGCGGTTCGGTGAGCCGCGGCGGCATCGCCACCGGGCGCGCCATTGCCGCGCAGCCGGCGGGATCCATCCAGGGACGTTTCCGCGTCACCGAGCAAGGCGAAGTGGTGTCGTCCAAATACGCCAACCGTGGTACCGCGGCTTATCATCTGGAATTGCTCGCCGCCAGCGTATTCGAACATTCGCTCAAATCCGAGCGCGAGCAGGCGCTGCGCGCCAATCCCGAATTCGAAGAAGCGATGGAAGCGCTTTCGGCTACATCGCAAACCACTTACAGCATGTTAACGCACCATCCCGATCTGGCCACTTACTTTCAGGCGGCGAGCCCGCTCGAGGAAATTTCTTTGCTTAACATCGGTTCGCGTCCCACGCGCCGTTTCGGCGCCAAGAGCCTCGCCGATTTGCGCGCCATCCCCTGGGTTTTCGCCTGGTCGCAAAACCGCCACATCATTCCGGGCTGGTACGGCATCGGCGGTGGACTCTCTGATTTTTTGCAAGTGCGCGGCGCGGCGGGGCTGGCGCTGTTACAGCGCATGTTCAGGGAATCGCGCTTGTTCCGTCTCATTATTGATGAGCTGGAAAAAACACTGAAACAGGTTGATCTGACACTTGCGCGCGAATACGCCGGTCTGGTGGAAAGCGAGAACGTGCGCCAAGGTATTTTCGGCATGATAGAAAACGAATACCGGCTGGCGTGTGAAATGGTGCTGAAAGTGAGCGGCGGCAAGGAAATCGCCGAGCGTTTTCCCGATTACAGCCGGCGTCTGGAGCTGCGGCTGCCGATGTTGAAACAGGTGAATCTCGAGCAGGTCGCTTTATTGCGGCGTTACCGGCAGGAACCCGAAGGCGAAACCAAGCGGCTTTACCGCGATGCGCTGCTGCAATCCATCAACTGCATTGCCGCTGGTTTCGGCGCCACGGGTTGAAATCCGGCCAGAAAATTTAACCGCAGATAAACGCCGATAGACGCCGGTAAGATTCAGGGCAAGCGAATTTAATCTGCGTTCATCTGCGTTATCCGCGGTTGATAAAAGTTTTTTGTACCCTCCCGATTAACGCCGATAGACGCCGGTAAGATTCAGGGCAAGCGAATTTAATCTGCGTTCATCGGCGTTTATCTGCGGTTAATACGGCTTTTATGACCAATAAACTTGAGAAGGACACAACATGAGCTTCACCATCATCGAGCAAGCAACTTCCAGGCTGCACCGCTCCGAACTCGCTGTTCCCGGCACCAACATTTCATTGTTCGAGAAAGCGGCCAAATCCGCCGCCGATATTATTTTCCTGGATTGCGAAGATGCGGTCGCGCCCGACGACAAGGAAAAAGCGCGCAAGAATATCGTGCAGGCTCTGAACGACATGGATTGGGGCAATAAAACCCTGATGGTGCGCATCAACGGCCTCGATACGCATTACATGTACCGCGACGTGGTGGACATCGTGGAAGCGTGTCCGCGCCTCGACATGATACTGATCCCGAAAGTCGGCGTGCCGCAGGATGTGTATGCCGTGGACATGATGGTGACGCAAATCGAAAATGCGAAAAAACGCACCAAGCGCATCGGCTTCGAAGTTCTGATCGAAACCGCGCTGGGCATGGCCAACGTCGAGGCGATTGCGCAATCGAGCAAAAGACTGGAAGCGATGAGCTTCGGTGTGGCGGATTACGCCGCTTCCACCCGTGCGCGTACCACCGTCATCGGCGGAGTAAACAGGGATTCCGGCGTGCTCACCGACAAAGAGGCCGACGGCACGCGCCAATATTTCTGGAGCGATCCCTGGCATGCCGCGCAAACGCGCATGATGGTGGCGTGCCGTGCTTACGGCCTGCGCCCGATTGACGGGCCGTTCGGCGATTTCAACGATCCCGATGGCTACATCGCCGCGGCTAATCGCGCCGCCGTGCTTGGCTACGAAGGCAAATGGGCGATTCATCCTTCGCAAATCGAATTGGCCAACAAGGTTTACACGCCTTCGGATGCCGAAGTGACCAAGGCCAGACGCATCATGGAAGCGATGGCGCAGGCGGCGAAAGAAGGCAAGGGTGCGGTGTCGCTCGATGGACGTTTGATAGACATCGCCAGCATCCGCATGGCGGAAGCGCTGCTCACGAAAGCCGACACCATCCGCGCATCAACCTGAATTTCCTCGTGCAAATAAAATGCCCTCCGGATACGGGAGGGCATGCGGGATGTAGCAGTTTTTGGTGGACTCAGACTGATGGCTTGCCGCAGGTCAGGAAGCTATCCCGGGGTTCCCGTCGGTCACACGCAGTTGTTGCTCCAGCCATCCGCTGACGTTTTCGCTGCGCGATTTGACGGTGCTATTATCTTTCACTCCCGACTGATCGAAACCCGGACCAGGATTTCCGTCGGTCGAGCTCAGTTGCTGCTGCAACCAGTTGTCATTATCGCTTTCCGCCAGACTCGCTTGCGCGAAACCCAGTGCGCCGATGAGCATGACGCCGATGATTGCCGATTTGCCGCTAAATTTCTTGAACATGATTTCTCCTTTGCCTGTGTAAGTGGGTGAATGAGGAACGGGTTGCTCCCGATTCATTCAAGCCGCATTATCGGCAAAGCAGGTCGCGCCCGTGTCACGCAAAGTTAAATTTTCTATCACGGGGAAAACGCAGGGCAGATGGTTTTGCAGCAGGCGCGGCACGTTCATGCCGCAGGGCATTAATTGGACGAGGCAGCAACAGCGTTACCAATTACGCGAGCTTTTGACTCAGGTGTGAATAAACCGCCCGCCGCCAAACGACCAGTTTTCCCACAGCGTTTCCTTGAAGCAAACCATCACGTTTTCCGGGTTCAATCCCGGCGCGCGCGCCAGGCTTGCAATCATGTCCGCGAGAATCTTCTTTTTTACCTTGACGCTGCGCCCGGCGGAAAGAAGTATTTCGATCAACACGAAATCATCCGTGCGCTTGGCCGTGAGGTCCGGGTATTCGGTGTCAAAACGGAAATTGCCGGCATCGAGTTCCAGCACGCGCTGAAACAGATCTTTTTCCGGCACTCCAGAAGCTGTCAGCGCTTGATGCACGGCGCCAAGAACAGCCGACTTGAATTCACTCGACTTGGGTTTGCGGACGGTAAGGGTGACGAGCGGCATGAATCCTCCCTGTAATTAAGTTGATTGACTTTAGTGCGGGCCAATTCTCAGATTAGCGGTCGCGATGTAAACCTCGCGCAGAAAGCAAAGCAGCGCGGCGATGAAAGCCAGCATGGCGAGGATGAACATAAGGCCGATAAGAGTCGGCACTTCTATGCTGAGAAATACTTCCAGAAACAGAATCACGATGACCGTGCAGATCAGCAGGGCACACAGCCCGCTCAGGCCGATTGCGGTATTCGAGAGCCGCGCACGTTTGGACAGAACCGCGAGCCGGGCCTGAATCTCGGCGTGTTCTTTCCCGCTGCTATTCAGCAATCGCGCTTCGAGCACGCGGGCGTAATCAACGATTCTGCCCAGCCGGGTGGAAAGCACGTTCAGCATGGCGCCGATGCCGGCCAGCAGAAACACCGGCGCTACCGCGAGTTGAATCGCTTGAGAGACGGCGGCGGCGGTTAAATCCTGGTGGAGCATGTTGATATTTCAATCAAGAACGAAAAGTGGATGGAGCTATGCGGTTTACTTGAAATAATGCCGGATGCTCTACGAGCCCAGTTCTTCCAGCAGGCTCACCAAATCATCCGCGTGTTCTTCTTCCATCGCCAGGATGCCTTCCATCATGCGGCGGGTGGTGGGGTCGTCGTTGCCGAGGTAGGCGATCATTTCGCGGTAGCTGTCAATCGCAATACGCTCGGCGACCAGGTCTTCCTTGATCATATCAATCAGCGTATCGCCTTCGACATATTCCGCGTGGCTGCGGGTGAGCAAGCCTTCCGGTGAAAAATTCGGCGCGCCGCCCAGCTGCACAATGCGCTGCGCGATTTGATCCGCATGCATCTGCTCTTCGTTAGCGTGTTGCAGGAATTCCTGGGCCACACTGGTCGCGTTGATTCCCGCGGCCATGAAGTGGTGGCGCTTGTAGCGCAGGATGCAGACGATTTCGGTGGCGAGCGCTTCGTTCAGAATTTTGATGACAGTTTGCAGATCGCCGCGGTAGCCGTGTGTGACCGCGCCTTGCTCGATGTGCTGGCGCGCGCGTTTGCGCAGGGTTTTGATGTCAGTGAGAAAGGGTTTGTTTTCCATGATAGCCCTGAGGGTCAAATAAAAGTATTTATACGAATTTAGTATATTCCGGTAGCGGCTAGAGTGGTGATTTTCTCGTGCCGGTAGCCCGAAAACGGAGAATGGGACGGATTGAATTTTACTCTTTCGCGCTTTCTTTCGCCCAGGTATCCCGCAGCGAGACGGCGCGGTTGAATACCGGCTTACCGGGTTTGGAATCCACTCTGTCCGCGACAAAATAACCGTTGCGCTCAAACTGAAAGTGCGTTTCGGGATGGGTACCGGCCAGCATCGGCTCCAGCTTGCAGGATTTCAGCACTTCGATGGAGTGGGGGTTGAGGAATTCCCGGTAATCCTTGCCGCCGGCATCGGGATGCGGGTGGGCAAACAGCCGGTCGTACAGGCGTACTTCGGCCTCGAACGCATGCTGGGCGGATACCCAGTGGATGTTGCCTTTCACTTTGCGCGTTTCCGCGGCGCCGCTCCGGGTTTGCGCGTCGTAGGTGCAATGAATGGCCTCGATTTCGCCTTGCGGATCTTTGACCACGCTCACGCATTTGACGATGTAGGCGTAGCGCAGCCGTACTTCCGCGCCGGGAGAGAGGCGAAAATAACCCTTGGGCGGATTTTCCATGAAGTCGTCGCGCTCGATGTAGAGCACTTTGGAAAACGGCACTTTGCGTTTGCCGAGTTCGGGTTTTTGCGGATGGTTGGGCGCTTCGCAGTCTTCGCTTTTGCCATCGGGGTAATTATCAATTATGAGTTTCAAAGGGTGCAGCACGGCGATACGGCGCTGCGCGCGTTCATTCAAATCATCGCGCAGTGCTTGTTCCAGAATACTCATATCTATCCAGGAATCCGCCTTGGAGACGCCGATGCGCTCGGCGAACAGCCGGATGGATTCGGGCGTGTAGCCGCGCCGGCGCACGCCCACCAGCGTGTTCATGCGCGGATCATCCCAGCCGTTCACACAGTTCCCTTCCACCAGTTCGATCAGCTTGCGTTTACTCATCACGGTGTAAGTGAGATTGAGCCGCGCGAATTCAATTTGCTGCGGCAGTGGGTGTTTGAAATGGCCGCCTTTGGCCAGTTCATTCAGCACCCAGTCATAAAGCGGGCGGTGGTCTTCGAACTCCAGTGTGCAAATGGAGTGGGTGATGTTTTCCAGTGCGTCGGAAATGCAATGAGTGTAGTCGTAGAGCGGATAAATGCACCATTTACCGCCGGTGCGGTGATGTTCGGCATGGCGGATGCGATAGATGGCGGGGTCGCGCAGATTGATATTGGGCGAAGCCATGTCTATTTTGAGCCGCAGCACATGCGCGCCGTCGGGAAATTCGCCGGCTTTCATTTTGCGGAAGAGAACAAGATTTTCTTCCACCGAGCGTTCGCGGTAGGGGCTGTTCCTGCCAGGCTCGGTGAGCGTGCCGCGATGCGCGCGGATTTCCTCGGCGCTCAGGCTATCCACATAGGCCTTGCCGGATTTAATGAAAAACTCGGCGAATTCATAAAGCCGGTCGAAATAATCGGAGGCGTAATAGAGATGCTTGCCCCAGTCGAAACCCAGCCAGCGTACCGAATCGAGGATGGAGTCCACATACTCCTGCTCTTCCTTGGCCGGGTTGGTGTCGTCGAAGCGCATGTGGCACGCGCCACCGTAATCGCGCGCGAGTCCGAAGTTGAGGCATATGGATTTGGCATGGCCAATGTGCAGATAGCCATTGGGCTCGGGCGGAAAGCGTGTCTCGACCCGGCCGCCCCATTTGGAGACGGCATTGTCCGCATCAATGATGTTGCGGATGAAATTGACGGCAGGGGTTTTTTCCATGGCGCAGTGATTTTTTGGAGGAAACGGTATGTAACACAAACTTTGTGAAAATTAAAGAAAATTCCTTCGCCAGCCGGGTTTCACCGAGCCGCCAGCGCGCCATTAAAAAATCCGCTCAAAGCCGCTTCCGGCATTTTATCCTATTTGATTTAGTTAAATTTTTTGCTAGAATGGCGGGTGTTAAAAGTAAAACAACGAAATGGGCTGTCGAGCCCTTTTTTTGTTTGTGGTACGGCTTATGAATTTGCGTGAAATCGTGGAACCGGCGGTGAGCGGCCTCGGCTATGAGCTGGTGGACCTTGAAATGTCCAACCGGAACAAGATGCTGCGGGTGTTCATTGACAAGGCGGACGGGATCAGCGTGAACGATTGCGCACGCGTCAGCCATCATCTGACGCATCTGTTCGCGGTCGAAGGTCACGATTACGACCGGCTGGAAGTGTCTTCGCCGGGACTGGACCGCATTTTGAAGAAAGACGCCGATTTCGTGCGCTTTGCCGGCGCGAAAGCGCAAATCAGGCTGCGCATGCCGCTGGCGGGACAAAGGAACTTCGTGGGCGTGTTGCGCGGGATGGAAAACGGGTGCCTGCAGTTGGAGGTGGACGGAAAGTTGTTGCTGCTGGAGCTGGCGAATCTGGAAAAGGCGCGTCTGGTTCCAGACTTATAGTTGGAGATCGTGTCATGAGCCGTGAAATTCTGTTGCTGGTGGATGCGCTGGCGCGCGAGAAAAACGTCGAGAAGGAAATCGTTTTCGGCGCGCTCGAGCTGGCGTTGGCGTCCGCCACGAAAAAGCGTTTTAGCGAAGATGTGGATGTGCGCGTGGCGGTGGACCGCGAGACCGGCGATTACGATTCTTTCCGCCGCTGGCAGGTGGTGAGCAACGATGAATTCGAAGTGCCCGCGCGCCAATACACGCTGAATGAAGCGCAGGAAGATCATCCGGATATCCAGCTGGGCGAATACATCGAGGAGCCGCTGGAGCCGGTGGAATTCGGCCGCATCGGCGCGCAAACCGCGAAGCAGGTGATCCTGCAAAAAATCCGCGACGCCGAGCGCGAGCAGATTCTGAACGACTTTCTGCAACGCAAGGAACATCTCGTCACCGGCGTCATCAAGCGCATGGAGCGTGGCAACGCCATGATCGAATCCGGCCGCATCGAAGCGGTGCTGCCGCGCGAACAGATGATTCCCAAGGAAAATCTGCGCGTCGGCGACCGCGTGCGCGCCTATCTGCTGCGCGTGGATCGCGGCGCGCGCGGACCGCAACTCATTTTATCGCGCATCGTTCCCGAATTCCTGGTCAAGCTGTTCGAGCTGGAAGTGCCGGAAATCGAGGAAGGCCTGCTCGAAATCAAAGGCGCCGCCCGCGATCCGGGTTCGCGCGCCAAAATCGCGGTGAAAGCCAACGACCAGCGCATAGATCCCATCGGCACTTGCGTCGGCATGCGCGGCTCGCGCGTGCAGGCGGTGACCGGCGAATTAGCCGGCGAGCGCGTGGACATCATCCTGTATTCGACCGACCCGGCGCAGTTCGTGATCAACGCGCTGGCGCCCGCCGAAGTGAGCAGCATCGTGGTGGATGAAGAGAAGCACAGCATGGATATCGTGGTGGCCGAGGAAGCGCTGGCGCAAGCCATCGGCCGTACCGGCCAGAACGTGCGGCTGGCTTCGGAGCTCACCGGCTGGGAACTCAATATCATGACGGTCGAGGAATCGCAAAAGAAAACCCAGGAAGAATCCAGCAGCGTCAAGAAACTGTTCATGGAACGCCTCGACGTGGACGAGGAAGTGGCCGATATCCTGGTGCAGGAAGGTTTCAACACTCTCGAGGAAGTGGCTTATGTGCCACTCACCGAAATGCTGGAAATCGATGCCTTTGATGAAGACACGGTGAATGAACTGCGCAGCCGCGCGCGCAACGCCTTGCTGAACGAGGAGATCGCCAGCGAAGAACAGGTGGAGCATGGCGCCGAAGATTTGCTGAATCTGGAAGGCATGGACGGCCAGACCGCGCGCATGCTGGCTGCGAAGGGCGTGACCACGGTGGAAGGGCTGGCGGATCTGGCGTTGGATGATTTGCTGGAAATCACCGGCATGGACGCGGAGCGCGCCAAGAAACTGATTATGACGGCGCGCGCGCCGTGGTTTGCATGAGCAACTTAATTTAGGGAACGGAAGCAGAGAAGCGCATGGCACAGATGAAAGTAGAGCAATTTGCGCGCGAGCTGAAGCTGGATCCTGCACGCCTGATCGAGCAATTGCAGGCGGCCGGGGTCAACAAGAAGCTGGCCGAGGATCTGCTTACCGAGCAGGACAAGACGCAGTTGCTGGAATATCTGCACCGCGTGCACGGCGCGCAGGATCAGAAAAAGAAAATCACGCTGACGCGGCGCCAGACTTCGGAAATCAAGAAAGCCGACAGTACCGGCAAGGCGCGCACCATTCAGGTCGAAGTGCGCAAAAAGCGCGTGTTCGTCAAGCGCGACGGGCCGGGCGCCGATGGCGAAGGACATAAAAGCGCGCCGGTGCTGGACGCCGGGCAACTGGCTTTGCGCGAGCAAGAAGCGCGCAAGCAGGCCGAACTGATCGCGCGCCAAGGCGAGGCGCTGCGCGAAAAACAGGAACAAGAGCAGAAACGCAAGCAACCGGAGGCCAAGCCGGAAGAAATAAAGCCGGCCGCCGCGCCCGCTACCGAAGGCACGTTGCACAAACCGGCGATCACGCCGGAGAAAGCCGCCAAGGCGGACAAGAAAACCAAGAAACAACGGCAAGTCATCTGGCAGGAAGAATCCGCACGCAAACGCACCATCAAGACGCGCGGCGATATGAGCGGTGGCCAGGGCTGGCGCGAGCGCAAGGGACCCAAACCCAGGGTGCAGCATAATGACGAGCCGCAACTCCCGCATGCGTTTTCCATGCCTACCGAACCGGTGGTGCATGAAGTGCTGATTCCCGAAACCATTGCGGTCGGCAATCTCGCGCAAAAAATGTCGGTGAAAGCGGCGGAAGTCATCAAGGTGCTGATGAACATGGGCACCATGGTTACCATCAATCAGGTGCTGGATCAGGACACCGCCATCATCGTGGTGGAGGAGATGGGCCATGTCGCCAAGCGCGCCAAGCTCGACGACCCCGAATCGCTGTTAAGCGAGCAGCCGCAGGAACAGTCCTTGCATCCGCGCGCGCCGGTGGTGACGGTGATGGGGCATGTGGACCACGGCAAGACTTCGCTTTTGGATTTCATCCGCCGCACGCGCGTGGCGAGCGGCGAGGCCGGCGGCATTACTCAGCATATCGGCGCCTATCATGTGGAAACGCCGAAAGGCATGATTACTTTTCTCGATACCCCCGGCCACGAAGCGTTCACCGCGATGCGCGCGCGCGGCGCCAAGGTTACCGACATCGTGATTCTGGTGGTGGCAGCGGATGATGGCGTGATGCCGCAGACGATAGAAGCGATCCACCATGCCAAGGCGGCGAAAGTGCCGATCGTGGTGGCGATCAACAAAATAGACAAACCGGAAGCCCATCCCGACCGCATCAAGCAGGAATTGCTCGCGCACGAAGTGGTGCCCGAGGAATACGGCGGCGATGCGATGTTCGTGCAGGTTTCCGCCAAGACTGGCAAAGGTATCGACCAGTTGCTGGAAGGCGTGCTGCTGCAGGCCGAAGTGCTGGAGCTCAAGGCGGCGACGGACGTCCCGGCCAGGGGGCTGGTGATTGAATCGCGTCTGGACAAGGGGCGCGGGCCGGTGGCGACGATACTGGTGCAATCCGGCACGCTCAAGCGCGGCGATATCATGCTGGCGGGAGCGGTGTTCGGCCGCGTGCGCGCCATGTTTGACGAAGCCGGACGCAATATCCACGAAGCCGGACCTTCGATCCCGGTTGAAATTCAGGGTTTGGCCGATGTGCCGGTGGCGGGCGAACCGGTGCAGATACTGAGCGACGAGCGCAAGGCGCGCGAAATCGCGCTGTTCCGCCAAGGCAAGTTCCGCGACGTGAAACTCGCCAAGCTGCAGGCGGCGAAGCTTGAGAATGTGTTCGAGCAAATGACCGAAGGGCAGGCCAAGACCTTGTCGCTGGTCATCAAGGCCGATGTGCAGGGGTCTTACGAAGCGCTCACGCACGCGCTGTCCAAACTTTCCACCGGCGAAGTCAAAGTCAATGTCATACACAGCGGCGTCGGCGCGATTACCGAATCCGATATTAATCTGGCGCTTGCCTCGAAAGCCGTGGTCATCGGCTTCAACACGCGCGCCGACAGCACCGCGCGCAAGCTGATTTCCAACACCGGCGTGGACGTGCGCTACTACAACATCATTTATGAAGCCGTGGATGAAATCAAGGCGGCGCTTTCGGGCATGCTGGCGCCGGAGCGCAAGGAAAACGCCATCGGACTGGTGGACATTCGTGCGGTATACCGCATTTCCAAGGTCGGCGCGGTGGCCGGTTGTTATGTGCTGGAAGGCGTGGTCAAGCGCAATTCCCAGGTGCGCGTACTGCGCGACAATGTGGTGGTGCACGCCGGAGAAATCGAATCGCTGAAACGCTTCAAGGACGATGCGCGCGAAGTAAAAGCCGGTTTCGAATGCGGTCTGTCGCTGCGCGGCTATGACGATATCAAGGTCGGCGACCAGCTCGAGGTATTCGAAGTGGTCGAAGTGGCCAGAACATTGTGAGGAGTAAGGAGTGAGGGGTGAGGAGTAAAAACCCCCGGGGCTTTTCACCCCTTACCACTTACCCCTCACGCCTTACCGGGAATTATCATGCCCAAGGATTATCCCCGCACCCGCCGTGTCGCCGAACAGATCCAGCGCGAACTGGCCGAAATCGTGCAGATGGAACTGAAAGATCCGCGCGTGGGGACGATTACCCTGACCGGCGTCGAAGTCACTTCGGATTATGCGCACGCCAAGATTTTTTTCACGCAATTAGGCGCAGCCAAACCGGAAACCCTGGAAGGACTGCAACGCGCCGCGGGATTTTTGCGCAGCCAATTGGCGCGGCGGCTGAAAATACACGCCGTGCCGCAACTGCATTTCGTCTATGACGCCTCAGTCGAGCGCGGCATTCAGCTTTCCAGTTTGATAGACCAGGCCATCGCCGAAGACAAGCAGCATCCGGATTGAATTTTCCTTTGCACAATACTGCCCACATCAAAAGAGCCGTCAACGGCGTGCTGTTGTTCGACAAGCCGTGCGGCTTAACGAGCAACGCGGCTTTGCAGAAAGTGAAGCGCTTGTTCCAGGCCGCCAAAGCCGGCCATACCGGAACACTGGATCCGCTGGCGACCGGCTTGCTGCCGGTTTGCTTCGGAGAAGCGACCAAATTTTCGCAAGCTTTGCTCGACGCGGGCAAAGCCTATCACGCCTTGATCAAGCTCGGGCAAACCACGACTACCGGCGATGCGGAAGGGGAAATCATTGCCGCGCGCGAAGCAGCGCTGAGTTTGCCGCAGGTAAAGGCCGCGCTCAGGAATTTCACCGGAAATATCAGCCAGATTCCGCCCATGCATTCGGCGCTGAAGCATCAAGGGCGGCCGCTGTATGCACTGGCGCGCGCCGGGCAGAGGGTGGAAAGAGCCGCGCGGCAAATTGAAATCACGTCCTTGTATCTGGATGCGTTTGCCGGGGATGAACTCGCGTTGACGGTTCATTGCAGCAAAGGGACTTACATCCGGGTGCTGGCCGAGGACATCGGCGAGTTCCTGGGTTGCGGCGCGCACCTGCAAGCCTTGCGCCGCCTTGAGGTGGGGCCATTTGCACTCAAGCATGCGCTGACGCTGGACCAACTTGAGTCCATGAACCTGCTTGAGCGCGATGCGGCGCTGCTGCCGGTGGATGCTCTGTTACGCGCTTTGCCGGAAATTTTCCTGGATGAGGCGGCCGCAGCCCATTTTTTGCGCGGTCGGGAGGTACTTTGCCAGGCTTCAGATTCGGCAGGGAATGTTAGAATTTATAACCTGAATCAACAGTTTATTGGTGTCGGGCAAATTACATCCGAAGGCAGATTGCGTCCCAAACGCGTGCTCGCGAATGGCGCTTTACAGCGACCCGAAATGAAATCAGGCGCTTTAAATCAATTAAGCAAAGATTGAAAAACAGCAGAGTTACTTGAGCTAAGCCATGATTAAAAGGTAAAATGCCAAGTCTTGAACGAAAAGAAAATCTGGAGAGCAAAACATGTCAGTGCATACTGCGCAAAAAGCGCAAATTTTGAAAGACTATCAAACGGCCAAGAGCGATACCGGTTCCACCGAAGTGCAGGTTGCGCTGCTGACCGCCCGCATCAACGATCTGGCCGAGCATTTCAAAACGCACGTCAAGGATCATCATTCGCGCCAGGGTCTGTTGCGCATGGTGAGCCGCCGCCGCAAGCTGCTGGATTATCTCAAGGGCAGCAGCGCGGAACGTTATCGTGCGCTGATCGAACGCCTTAGTTTGCGCAAATAATTTAGCGCGCGCGCCATTCCGGCGCGGTTCACATAAATTTCGCATAAGGATATCGCGCCTTGAATTCCATCAAGAAAAGCTTTAGCTACGGCCAGCATCAGGTGACGCTGGAAACCGGGGAAATCGCCCGCCAGGCCGCCGGTGCGGTGCTGGTAAACATGGACGACACGGTGGTGCTGGTCACCGTGGTGGCCGCCAGCGAGGCCAAGCCGGGGCAGGATTTTTTTCCGCTCACGGTTGATTATCAGGAACGCACCTACGCCGCCGGGAAAATACCCGGCGGTTTTTTTAAGCGCGAAGGCCGGCCTTCCGAAAAAGAAACGCTGACTTCGCGCCTCATAGATAGGCCGCTGCGGCCGCTGTTTCCCGAAGGTTTTTATAACGAAGTGCAGGTTATCGCTACCGTGATGTCCTCCAACAACGAAGTGGATTCGGACATTGCCGCGTTGATCGGCGCTTCAGCGGCGCTGACACTTTCCGGTATCCCGTTTGACGGCCCCATCGGCGCCGCGCGCGTGGGTTATAGCAACGGCGAATATGTATTGAACCCCACCGCCACGCAGCTCAAAACCTCCCAGCTCAATCTGGTGGTGGCGGGAACGCAGCAGGCGGTGCTGATGGTGGAATCGGAAGCGCGGGAATTGCCCGAAGACGTGATGCTGGGCGCGGTGGTATACGGCCACAAGGAACTGCAGACGGCGATTCAGGCGATAGTCGAACTCGCTGAAGAAGCCGGCAAATCACTGTGGGATTGGCGGCCGGCCGCCAGGGATGAAGCGCTGATCGCCAGAATTTCGCAGAGCGCCGAGAACGATCTGCGCCAGGCCTATGCCATCAAGCAGAAACAATCGCGCGGCGGGAAAATTGATGAAATCCGTGTCCGCTTATTGAATGAACTGAATGGCGAGAATCCCGATCCGGCGCGCGAGAATCTGCTTAAAACCATTTTCAGCGAGCTGGAAGCGAAGATCGTGCGCAATGAAATTCTTAACGGCGAGCCGCGCATAGACGGCCGCGACACCCGCACCGTGCGGCCCATCACTATCCGCACCGGCGTGTTGCCGCGCGCGCATGGCTCGGCGCTGTTTACCCGCGGCGAAACCCAGGCCATGGTGGTGGCGACGCTGGGCACCGCGCGCGACGGGCAGATCGTAGACGCGCTGCAAGGCGAATACACCGACCGTTTCATGATGCATTACAACATGCCGCCCTACGCGACCGGCGAAACCGGCCGCGTCGGCACGCCCAAGCGGCGCGAAATCGGCCATGGCCGGCTGGCCAAGCGCGCTCTGATTGGCGTGATGCCGAGCGAGGAGGAATTCGGCTATTCCGTGCGCGTGGTGTCTGAAATCACCGAGTCCAACGGTTCCAGCTCGATGGCCTCGGTCTGTGGCGGCTGTCTCGCGCTGATGGATGCCGGCGTGCCGGTCAAGGCGCACGTCGCCGGCATCGCCATGGGACTCATCAAGGACGGCAACCGCTTTGCCGTGCTCACCGATATTCTGGGCGATGAAGATCATCTGGGCGACATGGATTTCAAGGTGGCCGGCACCGACAAAGGCGTGACCGCGCTGCAAATGGACATCAAGATTCAGGGCATTACCAAGGAAATCATGCGCGCCGCGCTCAACCAGGCGCGCGAAGGCCGCCTGCATATTCTCGAGTTGATGAAGCAAGCCGTGCCCAATGCGCGGCAGGAAATTTCCACTTACGCGCCGCGCATGATGACCATGAAGATCAAGCCGGAGAAAATTCGCGACGTGATCGGCAAGGGCGGAGCGGTGATCCGCGCGCTGACCGAGGAAACCGGTACTTCAATTGACATCGCCGAGGATGGCACGGTGACCATTGCCTGCACCGCGTCCGAAGGCTGCCTGCTGGCGAAGAAACGCATCGAGGACATCACCGCCGATGTTGAAGTCGGCCGCGTTTATCAAGGCACGGTGCTGAAGCTGCTGGATTTCGGCGCCATCGTCAGCGTGCTGCCAGGCAAGGACGGTCTGCTGCATATTTCGCAGATCGCTAATGAGCGCGTCAATGCCGTGGCCGACCACTTGAAGGAAGGGCAGTCGGTCAAGGTCAAGGTTCTGGAGGCCGATGAAAAAGGACGCTTGCGGCTGAGCATGAAAGCGGTGACCGCGGAAGAAACCACGTCTTGATTCAAGTCAGCAGAAAATAAAAAGGCGGCCAATGGCCGCTTTTTTTATTGCTTATCGCGTGATCACTTGGCTACTTGCTTTTCCCTTAATTCATCCAGAGTCTTGCAGTCTATGCACAGCGTCGCGGTGGGGCGCGCTTCCAGGCGTTTCAAACCGATTTCGATTCCGCAGTTGTCGCAGTAGCCGTAGTCGCCGCCTTCAATTTTGGCAATGGTTTCGTCAATTTTCTTGATCAGCTTGCGTTCGCGGTCGCGGTTGCGGAGTTCCAGCGCCATGTCGGATTCCTGGCTGGCGCGGTCGTTGGGGTCGGCGAAAATCGTCGCCTCGTCCTGCATGGTGTGCACGGTACGGTCTATATCCTGGCCCAGTTCTTTTTTCAGAGTTTCCAGGATTTTGCGAAAGTGCCCAAGCTGCCGCTGATTCATGTATTCCTCCCCTTTTTTTGGCACATAAGGGG
Organism: Burkholderiales bacterium; assembly: GCA_050741655.1. Taxonomy (GTDB): domain Bacteria; phylum Pseudomonadota; class Gammaproteobacteria; order Burkholderiales; family JAHFRG01; genus JAHFRG01. Next base: position 29,513 of record JBOIFQ010000099.1, read on the forward strand.
TGAACTGTTTTTGCAATTCAGCAGGCATTTTTGTAAGCATCCGTTACCGAAAAAACGCTTTAATATCAGAAATCGAATTATACCGCAAGTTCAATCCCGCACCCCGGTTTTTTATCTCCCCGCGCATTGACCTTTGCGGAGGCCAAGAGTATATTGACGCGCTTCCGGGGTGTAGCGCAGCCTGGTAGCGCG
>JBOIFQ010000100.1:0-4975 GCA_050741655.1 Burkholderiales bacterium
TGCCGGTCATCGCGTCGGGCGGGATCATGGATGGCCGGGGCATCGCCGCGGCGCTGGCGCTGGGCGCGGGCGCCGTGCAGCTCGGAACCGCCTTCCTGACTTGCGACGAAGCCGGCATCCCGGAGGCCTACAAGCAGGCCATCCTCGATGCGCGCGAGCACGAGACTTTGATGACGCGGGCGTTCTCCGGCCGTCCGGCGCGCGGCATCGTCAATCGCTTCATGACGGAAGTCGAACGCGCCGCCGAGGCCATTCTCCCCTTCCCGCTGCAGAACATGGTGACGCGGCCGCTGCGCAGTGCGGCGGCCAAGCAGGGCCGGGCGGAATATTTGTCGCTGTGGGCAGGCCAAGGCTTGCGTTTGGCGCGCCGCCAGCCGGCTGCGAACCTCATCGCGCGGCTCGCGAACGAGACCGAAGCAACCGTGCGCCGTCTGGCAGCGCCGGGCTAGGAGTCGGCACAGGCGAATCCAGCCGCGGCGAAAACCTGATCGCCCGATTCAACGCGCTTTTGCCGCGCGGCTGCGGTCCCAGTAGGGAACGGAGCTGAAGCGTTCGACCAGAAAATCCACGAACGCGCGCACCTTGGGCGAAAGAAAACGATTGGAGAGGTAAACCGCATAAACCTCGCTGGGAAAATTCGCGGTAAGCGCATAGTCCGTCAGCAAAGGTTTGAGCTTGCCCGTTTGCAAATCCCCGCCCGCCACGAACGTGGGCAGCAGGCCGATGCCCAGATCGGCCAGCACCACGTTATGAATCGCCTCGCTGTTATTGATCTTGAGGTTGCAAGCCGCCTGCATCGTAAATTCACCGCTTTTGGTTTTGAAACGCCACGCCTCCTCCGGCGGCACGGGAGAATAATGCAGACAATTATGGCGCGCCAGATCCTCGGGTTTCTGCGGCGTGCCGTGGCGTTTCAAATAGCGCGGCGTGGCGCACACCACCCAGCGTAGCGATGCCAGCCTGCGCGCCACCAGGTTCGGCGCCGGTTGCGCGGTGAGCCTGATCGCCAGATCCAATCCGTCTTCCGCCAGATCCACCACGCGGTCATTCAATATCAGATCCACGCTGATGTCGTGATATTCGTGCAAAAAATCCGGAATCGCGGCGGCGATGTGGGAACGGCCAAAACCTATCGGCGCGCTGACCTTGAGCAAGCCGCGCGGCGCGGCGCGCAACTGACCCACCGCCAGCTCGGCGGCTTCAGCTTCAGCCAGCATGCGCGCGCAATGCTCATAAAAAGCGGCGCCGACTTCGGTCAGGCTCAATTTACGCGTGGTGCGATTCAAAAGCCGCGCCCCCAGCGCGCGTTCGAGGCGCGACACATGCTTGCTCACCACCGATTTCGACCGGCGCAAACGCTGCGCCGCAGTGGAGAAACTTTTCGCCTCCACCACGCGCGCGAAAGTCGCCATGTCGGCAAGATTATCCATACCTCACCCTCTATTATGTTGTTTAAGGAAACAATGATATTCCAAAATACTGGATTGTCAAATTTGGGAAACAGTCTCACAATGCTGCCATCAAATTCATCGGGCTTAAGCGCCCATTAAGGAGTCAATCATGAACATTAACTTGAATGAAGCTGCGGTCAACTTGACGAAAAACCACAGCCTGGAGATTTGCAACGGCGCGGGACGCCGCATACTGTGCACGGATGGCGTGGTGTGGATTACCCAGGAGTACGATACGCGCGACCTGGTGCTGAAGCCAGGTGAAAGTTTCGTGCTGGACCGTCCGGGCCTCACGCTCGTCACTGCCATGGATGACGCGCAACTGCGGATCGAAGAGCGGCAGGTGACGCTTGGCGGCATCAATGTGGCGCGGAGAAAACCGCTGATCAGCGAAACACTCGGGCATCTGCGCGCACTGTTCGCGCCGGCGCGCTTGAACCGCTGCTAGCGCAGCACGACACCACATTTCCCTGAGGGTATAGTAGCGAATGCACAAAAACTGGCGCACTCCCGGTGTCATCCTGTTTTGCGGCGGGATGATCCTTGCTCTTTCGCTCGGCATCCGCCACAGCTTCGGTCTTTTTCTGCCTCCCATGACGTTGGAATACGGCTGGGGGCGCGAAACGTTCGCTTTCGCCATCGCTCTGCAAAATCTGGTGTGGGGCGTGACGCAGCCGTTTTCCGGCGCCATCGCCGACCGCTACGGCGCCGGAAGGGTTTTGCTGGTTGGCGCCGCGCTTTACCTGCTCGGCTTGCTGCTGATGGCGTTGTCGCACAGTGGCTTGCAGTTAAACCTGAGCGCCGGATTATTGATTGGCCTCGGGCTTTCCGGCACCAGCTTCAGCGTGATACTGGGCGTGATCAATCGTAATTTCCCTGCGGAAAAACGCAGCATGGCTCTGGGCATAGCCGGCGCCATGGGCTCGTTCGGCCAGTTCATCATGCTGCCCTATGGGCAGACGCTGATATCGAATTTCGGCTGGCTGGTTTCGCTCTTCATGCTGGCCGCCACCGCCGCGCTGATGGCGCCGCTGGCGGGCGTGTTGGCGGGAAAACCGGATACACAGGCAGACGGCGTAGCGCATCAGCCGATTTCGAAAGCGCTGCACGAAGCCGCCACGCACAAGGGGTTCTGGTTGTTGTGCTTCGGTTTTTTCGTGTGCGGCTTTCAGGTGGTATTCATCGGCGTGCATCTGCCAGCCTACTTGATTGACCAGAAATTCCCGCTCTTTACCGGCACCATGGCGCTGGCGCTGATCGGTTTGTTTAATGTGTTCGGCAGCTATCTGTGCGGTTATCTGGGCGGGCGCTATCCCAAGAAATATCTGCTTGCGGGACTTTATCTGCTGCGCAGCGTGGCAATAGTGCTGTTTATTTCGCTGCCGTTGACCACGGCTTCGGTTTATATCTTCGCCTCGGTCATGGGTCTGCTGTGGCTGGGCACGGTGCCGCTCACCAATGGCATGGTGGCGCAGATTTTCGGAGTGAAATACATCTCGACTTTGTTCGGCATCGTGTTTCTGTGCCACCAACTCGGCAGTTTTCTGGGCGTGTGGCTGGGCGGATATTTATATGACACCACCGGCTCCTACCGGTTGGTATGGATTATTTCCATCGGCCTGGGCGTGGTGGCGGCGCTCGCCAACTGGCCGATTGATGACAGGCAAGTAGAGCGGCTGCGCGTCAAGGCCGCTTGAGCGAATCGGCGGCTCCTGCTGCTATAATACCTTCATGAAAAAGAAGGTCATTAGCTCATCGTCTCAAATCATGGGTGGAACCCCGGTGTTCAAGGGGACGCGCGTGCCCGTTCAAACTCTCCTTGACTACATTGAGGGTGGCGAAACCATTGATGATTTTCTTGACGGATTTCCCACCGTCAAGAAAGCACAAGTCATCGCTTACCTCGAAAGCCTGAAGAAAATCCTCAAGAAAGCAGCATAGCTTGAAAGTCCTGCTCGACGAGTGCATAGACCGGCGCTTTGCTCGAGAACTGTCCGGGCACTTCGTCAGAACTGTGCCTCAAATGGGCTGGGCCACGATAAAAAATGGGGAATTACTCAGACTGGCAGAAAAAGAATTCGATGTATTTGTCAGCGTAGACCGCAACCTCTCCACACAGCAGCATCTGGCAAAATTCGACATTGCCGTAATCGTACTTCGCGCCCCAAGCAACAGGCTCGCGGATTTAAAACCTCTTGCTTATAAAATTCTCTCTGTCTTGCCCAAAACCAGGAAAAGACGAACTACATTCGTTGAAGCCTGACGCCAAAGCTTGGCGGCGTGAGCTGGGTGGATATTTATTTGACACCTTGATGACAGGCAAGTAGAGCGGCTGCGCGTCAAGGCCGCTTGACGTTAAGCGACCGGCCGGCCCCAGCCGCCTTCGAAGAATTTTTCTCCCAGCGCTTTGCGCGCGCGCGGCGCCAGTTCGCGCATTTTGATTTCCCCTTCCAGAATTTCCGCTGCGGCCTGGTAACCGATGGCTATCATCGCCATCGGCGTATGGCCTTCGGGGATGGCGAAGGTCTGGGACAGCTTGCCGGCATCGAATCCGCCCATCTGATGCGCCGCCAAACCCAGCGCCACCGCTTGCAGCACCAGGTTTTCGCTGGCGGCGCCGGTGTCGTGCTGCGCCCAGCGGTTGGGCTTGCCGTTATGCGTGAAATTCGGCGCCGCGATGGATGCCAGCAGCAACGGCGCATTTTTCACCCATGTCTGATTGCTCTCGGCCAGACATTCAAACGCTTTTTTCCAGCTCGTGCCATCACGGTTCCGGTCCCACACCAGATAACGCCACGGCTCGTCGCCGAAGCATGACGGCGCCCAGCGTGCCGCTTCCAGCAGCGATTTAATTTGTGCGCGGCTCACTGCCTTGTTGTTGTCGAAAGCGCGCGGGCTCCAGCGCCGCGCCAGAAGTTCGTGAATGGGGACCGAGGTATCTGCTCTTTTTTCCGCCATTACTTGTTTCCTCCGCATGAATCGTTTTTATCCAGGCTGCACGGCCCTGAACCGTAAGCCATGATGTAAAGCATGCCGCCCATGATGGCGAGATTCTTCATGAAGTGGATCATCTGGTTTTGAGCTTGCGCGGGATCCACCGCCCAGAACGCGTGGAAGATGAGCGTGACGGGAATCATGAACAGGAAAATCGCCAGCGCCGCCCAGCGCGCTTTCCAGCCCAGGAGCAGCATCAAGCCACCGCCCAATTCGATGATGATGGCCGGCACCAGCAGCACTTCCGGTATCGGCAAGCCTTTGCTCGCCATGTAACCGGCGGTGCCGGAAAAACCCATGATCTTCCCCCAGCCGGAAGCAATGAAGATCAGCGACAACAAAGCGCGGCCCAACAGCGGGGCGTATTGATTGGTCATTACACAGGCTTTATTCATGATGTGCTCCTTTCAAAGCGATTTTTAAGGACGGTGATTCAGTCTAGATCAAACAGCAGCAGTTCGCACTCTTCCAAAACCGACAGCGTGATGGTTTTTTCATCGGTGATTTTCGCGCCGTCTCCCGCTTCCATC
>JBOIFQ010000101.1:0-1564 GCA_050741655.1 Burkholderiales bacterium
TTGCCGCGCGCTTCGACTTGGTTTTTCAGTTCGGCAAACATTTCGCTCGTGGTGTAATCGCGCATGAGATCAAGATGCGCACTATCGTGCGCGGCTTGCAAGCGAATAAAACTGTCCCTGGCATGGCGCAGGAACGGCTCGATTTCAAATCCGAACGGATACGGCGCGGTATGGGCCGCGCCGAACAGGCGTGCCGGCAGCGCCGGTGTGCCTTCCGCGCCGAGCACGACCATGGCCGATGAGACCGCCGGTTTCCTGCGCCGCAACATGAAAAATGCCGCGCCCATCAACGCGAGTACGCCGCTTGCCAGCACGGCGGCTGGCTTGCTGCTCGTGGGTACAGGCGTGGGCGCCACGACAGGCGCTGGCGGCGGCAGCACGGATTCAGCTCTTGCGCGCGGTTTGGCGGCGCGTTTGGCTTCGGCGTCGAAACCATGCGCTGCCAAAGCGGTCATGACCACTAGCAGGGCGAAATTTCTAAGAAAAAAGGCGGACATGGAAACGATTTTACCAGTTTAGCCGGCGGCAAAAATGCGGCACTGCAGGTAGGACAAGCGCGGTGCGGACCGGTTCAGCCGGACTAGAACTTGTAGCCGCGATGCACAGCAACCACTCCCGCGCTGAGATTGAAATATTCGACACGCTCGAAACCGGCATGCTCCAGCATTTGCTTGAGTTCTTCCTGCGCGGGATGCACGCGTATGGATTCGGCCAGATAACGGTAACTCTCGGCATCGTTGGCGATGAGCTTGCCCAGGGCTGGCAGAACTTTAAACGAATAAGCATCGTATAACGGCTGCAGCGGTTTCCAGATGCGGGAAAATTCCAGCACCAGCAGGCGTCCGCCGGCGCGCAATACGCGCAGCATTTCCTCGAGTGCCGCGTCCTTGTGCGTCATGTTGCGCAGGCCGAAAGCCACGCTCACGCAATCGAAATAGCCCCCGGGGAACGGCAGTTTTTCCGCATCGCATTGGGTAACCGGCAGCGCCACGCCGGCATCCAGCAGGCGGTCGCGGCCGCGCGTCAGCATCGCATGGTTGATATCGGTGAGAAAAACCTCGCCGCCGGCGCCCGCGCGCCGCGCGAACAGCAAACTCAAATCCGCGGTGCCGCCGGCGATGTCGAGAACGCGGCTGCCGGTCCTGACTCCGCTCACCTCGAGCATGAAACGCTTCCACAGCCGGTGCGCGCCCAGCGACATGAGATCGTTCATCAAGTCGTAGCGGCCGGCCACCGAATTGAAAACACCGGCGACGCGCGAGGACTTTTCGTCTTCCGGGACTTTTTGAAAGCCAAAATCGGCGGTATCAGGCATGCTATTTATGTGGTTTGTGCGAAGCGGGCGGCATGGCGCCGGGTTCGCGGCTGGCGCCGGCGGCGGCGAGACGCTTCAGGTAATCATTCCACATTTTCTCCTGGTTGATACCGTAATCGTACAGCAGGTCCCAGGAATAAATTCCGGTGGCGTGGCCATCGGAAAAAGTGGGCTGGACGGCGTAGGTGCCGACCGGTTCGAGTTGCGTGATGTCCACGTTTTTCTTGCCCGTTTGCAGCACTTCCTGTC
>JBOIFQ010000102.1:0-7328 GCA_050741655.1 Burkholderiales bacterium
CGATTCCGAAGAGTGGACTGACAAAGAACTCAATCCCTTGTTTACCAAACTGGACAATTGGACCATGGAGGTCGCTGAATTGTGTATCAGCCGCGACCGCCAGCTCGATCTTTCAGGCGCGCTGCCGCATCCGATTGCTATACAGAAAGCAATTCCAGTCGCGGCGCAGGCCGCTGCGGCCTGATCATGATAACCCGCAACAAACCGCAGCTCTCTGTCGAAGCGGGAGCGGCTCCGGAGCGCAAAGCTGAAAGCGTAACAGCGCTGCTCTCGAAAATCGAGAAAGACTTTGCACCTGCCGTTTTCGCAAGCAGCTTTGGCGCCGAGGACATGATGCTGCTTGATCTCATCGTGCGTTTCGCTCCTGGAATCGAAATCTTCACCTTGGATACCGGCCGTTTACCTGAGGAGACCTACGCGCTCATGAAAAAAGTCTCGGAACATTATGGCGTCAAAGTACGCGCGTATTTCCCTGAAGCCCGGGCGGTCGAAGAATACGTGCGGCAGCATGGGCCCAACGCGTTTTATGAAAGCGTGGAGTTGCGCAAAGCGTGCTGCTTCATGCGCAAGGTGGAGCCGTTCAAGCGCGCGCTCAAGGATAAAAAAGCCTGGGTCACCGGCCTGCGACGCGAACAATTGGCGACGCGCAGTGATATTCCTGAATCGGAATTCGACCAAGACCACGGTTTACACAAGTTCAATCCTCTTTACGACTGGACTGAAAAAGAAGTGTGGGCTTATATTCGCTCCAATAACGTGCCTTATAACGCGCTGCATGACAAAGGTTATGCCAGCATCGGCTGCGCTCCGTGCACCCGCGCAATTACGCCGGGCGAGGACATACGCGCAGGACGCTGGTGGTGGGAAGATGAGCAGAATAAGGAATGCGGTCTGCACCGCAAAAGCGAGGCGGCATGAGCGGGCCTGCTACATTGCGCAAGCAAAATCTCGCCGTCGAGGAGGGGCGCTTCCATCATCTGAGCCATCTTGAAGTGCTGGAGAGCGAATCCATCCACATCCTGCGCGAAGTGGCTGCGGAGTGCAAAAACCCCGCGCTGCTGTTTTCCGGCGGCAAAGATTCGATTGTGCTGTTGCGCCTGGCGGAGAAAGCATTTCGTCCAGCGCGCTTTCCGTTTCCACTACTGCACATTGACACCGGGCATAATTTCCCTGAAGTAATTGCTTTCCGCGACCATCGCGTGAAACAGCTCGGTGAGCGCCTCATCGTGGGCTCGGTTGAGGATTCCATCAAGGCCGGGCGCGTGGTGCTGAAAAGCGAATCCGAAAGCCGCAATGTCCATCAGTCCATCACGCTGCTCGACACCATCGCAGAATACGGTTTTGATGCCTGCATTGGTGGTGCGCGGCGCGACGAGGAAAAAGCGCGCGCCAAGGAGCGCATCTTTTCCTTCCGTGACGAGTTTGGGCAATGGGATCCGAAAAACCAGCGCCCCGAACTATGGGACCTGTACAACACCAAAGTGCATCCCGGCGAGCACATGCGAGTATTTCCCATCAGTAACTGGACTGAGCTCGACGTGTGGCAATACATTGCGCAAGAGCAGCTGGAAATCCCGGTGATTTACCGCGCCCACCGGTGTGCGGTGATTCGCCGCGGCAGTGGCTTGCTGCCGGTTACCCATTTGGTGCAGCCGCGGCCGAGCGAGAAAGTAGAAAACATCATGGTGCGCTTCCGCACCGTGGGCGACATGACCTGCACCTGCCCGGTGGAGTCCGATGCGGTGACGCTGGAACAAATCATCGCCGAGACCGCAGCAACCCGCATCACCGAGCGCGGCGCGACGCGCATGGACGATCAGACCTCCGAAGCTTCGATGGAGCTCAGGAAAAAAGAAGGTTATTTTTAAATTTAGCTACTGAGATGGATAAAAATCTTAATTCACAGGATTAACAGGATTTTTAAAGATTAACAGGATTTAATCTCGTTAATCCCGCTGAATCCTGTAAATCCTGTCTAACTGGTTTAATTTAATATGTCCGCCATCGAAAAAAACGCTCTTCAGAATACTGAGCTGCTGCGCTTCATCACCGCTGGCAGCGTGGATGACGGCAAAAGCACGCTCATCGGGCGGCTGCTTTACGATTCGAAATCCATTTTCGAGGACCAGCTCACGGCACTGACAAAAACCACGCGCCGCAAGGGGCTGGACGGCGTGGATTTGTCGCTGCTCACCGACGGCCTGCAGGCCGAGCGCGAGCAGGGCATCACCATAGACGTGGCGTACCGCTACTTCGCCACCCCGAAGCGCAAATTCATCATCGCCGACACGCCCGGCCACGAACAATACACGCGCAACATGGTCACCGGCGCCAGCACCGCCAATCTGGCGGTGATTCTGATTGATGCGCGCAAAGGCGTGCTCACCCAGTCGCGCCGCCACGCTTATATCGCCGCGCTGGTCGGGATCCCGCATCTGGTGGTGGCGGTGAATAAAATGGATCTGGTGGATTATTCGCAGGATGTGTTCAACGCCATAAAAAAAGATTTTTCCGCTTTCGCCGCCCACCTCAATCTGCACGATGTGCACTACGTGCCGATTTCCGCTTTGCACGGCGACATGGTGGTGGAACGCGGCGCGAATCTGAACTGGTACGGCGGCCTATCCATGCTGGAATTGCTGGAGAGCATCGAAATCGCGCGCGATACCAATACCCGCGACTTGCGTTTTCCGGTGCAGTGGGTGTGCCGCCCGGCGGATCCCGCTTATCAGGATTTCCGCGGCTACATGGGGCGCATCGAGTCCGGCGAAATCCGCGTCGGCGATACCGTCAGCGTGCTGCCCAAGGGATTCACTTCCAGAGTGAAGGAAATAACCAGTCATAATACCAAGCTTGAACTGGCGTTCGCGCCGCAATCGGTGACGATACAAATCGAAGACCATATTGATATTTCGCGCGGCGACATGCTGGTGAAAATCGATAATCCGCCGCGAGTCACGAAAGAATTCAACGCCATGCTGTGCTGGCTGTCGGAAACCCCGCTCGATGCGCGCCGCAAATATTTCGTCAAGCACACCACCAAGACGGTGAAGGGTCTGGTGGTACGGCTCGATTACCGCGTGGAGGTGAACACGCTGGAAAAAATGGACAACATCAGCGCGCTCAAAATGAACGAAATCGGGCGCGCGCGGCTGAAAGTCCAGCAGCCGCTGATATGGGATGCGTATGACAGCAACCGCGCCACCGGCAGCTTCATCCTGATAGATGAAACCACGCACAACACCGTGGCGGCGGGAATGATCGTCGAAGGTGACGCATGAACGGTAGAGTCTATTTAATCGGCGCCGGCCCCGGCGCGCCGGATTTGATCACGCTGCGCGGCGCGCAAATCCTCAAGCGCGCGGACATCGTGTTTTACGATGCGTTGGTGCATGCGGACACTCTGGCGCTGGCGGTGAATGCCAGGAAAATCGCGGTCGGCAAGCGTTGTGGCCAGCATTCGACCGCGCAGCGTTTCATCAACAAGCGGCTGGTGGATGCGGCGCATAAATATGGCATTGTGGCGCGGCTCAAGGGCGGCGATCCGATGCTGTTCGGGCGCGCGCAAGAAGAAATCGCCGCGCTGCGGCAAGCCGGAATCGAATGTGAAATCGTGCCTGGAGTCACCGCGGCACTAGGCGCAGCCGCACAAGCCGGCATGCCGCTTACGCGCAGAGGCATGAGCCGCAGCGTGGTGTTCGTCACGCCGCGCGTGGGGGAAGGTGAAGCGCAAGCCGATTGGGTGAAATCCGTGCTCGCCGCCGACACCGCGGTGCTGTACATGGCGTCCGGTCAAGCCGTGCAAATTTCCGCGCTGCTGCGAGCCGGCGGCTTATCCGCCAGCACACCTGTGATCGTGGTGGAAAAAGCCACGCTGCCCGCAGCGCGGCAAATCCGTACCACGCTTGCCGGTTTGTCGCAGGCCGCGCAATGGAATCTGGAAGGACCGGCGCTGATTCTTCTCGGCGCAGTGTTCCGCCAAGCCGCTGCGTCCGGCAGCGTTGATGAACTCGTGAACATGGCCGCATTCGCCGGCTGATTGCATACCCCCTAGGGTTCTCTTCAGCACAGTAGCCGCTGGGTTGAAGTCACTGTAATATTCAGCGTCTTATGCTGATTACCCGCGGAATTCCCGACCAGGCTCAGGCGCCGGTGGCGCTCACCATAGGCAATTTCGATGGTGTGCATCTGGGCCACCGGGCGATGATCAGCCGTGTCACCGAAGCGGCGCATGCGCGCGGATTGACTTCATGTGTATTGACCTTTGAGCCGCATCCGCGCGAATTTTTCACTCCGGAAACGGCGCCGGCGCGGCTCACCAATCTGCGCGAAAAGCTGGAAGCGTTCGCCGCGCTGGGCGTGCAGCGCGCGCATATTTGCCGCTTCGACCGCGGTCTGGCCGAATTGAGCGCGCAGGAATTCATCGAGCGCGTGGTTGTCCGCGCGCTCAATGCGCAATGGCTGCTGGTGGGGGATGATTTTCGCTTCGGTAAAAAACGCACGGGCGATTTCGCGCTGTTGCAGGAAGCGGGGGAAAAAAACGGATTCGAAGTGACGGCAATGACTAGTGTTCTGGCGCACGGCGAGCGCGTTTCCAGCACGCTGGTGCGCGCGGCGCTGGCGCAGGGCGATTTAGAACGGGCGGCGCAGTTTCTCGGCCGGCCTTACAGCATCAGCGGGCGTGTGGTGCATGGAGACGAGACCGGCCGCAAAATCGGTTTCCCCACCGCCAATATACGCATCAAACATTCACCACCGCCGCTGACGGGAATTTTCGCGGTGGAAATGGCGGGCCTGGACGAACGTCCGCTGAGAGGCGTAGCCAGTCTCGGTGTGCGGCCGACCATAAGGGAAAATGACGCGCCGCTGCTGGAAGTGCATGTGTTCGATTTCGAGCGCGAGATTTACGGCCAGCATGTGCGCGTGGATTTTCTGCACAAGCTGCGCGCTGAGGAAAAATATCCCGACCTTGAATCTTTGAAGAGGCAAATAGGCCGCGACGTGGAAAACACAAAAAAATATTTCTTAACCGCCAAGGACGCAAGGGATGCCAAGTAAAGTATTTCACCTGGTTTTGATTTTCCTTTGCGTACTTCCCGTCCTTGACGGTGAAGCGCTTTGATTATGACCGATTATAAAAAAACCCTGAACCTGTTCGACACGCCGTTTCCGATGCGCGCCGATTTGGCGCGGCGCGAGCCGGCCATGGTGCAGGCGTGGCAGGAAAAAAAGCTCTACCAGAAAATCCGCGCTGCCGCGCGCCCCCGCCCCCGGTTCATTCTGCACGACGGCCCGCCTTACGCTAATGGCGACATTCACATCGGCCATGCGGTGAACAAGATTCTCAAGGACATCATCGTCAAGTGCAAAACGCTGGCGGGTTTCGATGCGCCTTATGTTCCCGGTTGGGATTGTCACGGCCTGCCGATCGAGCATCAGGTCGAAAAACTGCACGGCAAGCATATCCCGGCGGATCAATTCCGCAAACTGTGCCGCGACTACGCGCAAGCGCAAATCGTGCGGCAGAAAGCCGATTTCATCCGGCTCGGCGTGCTCGGCGATTGGGATCACTCGTATCTCACCATGAATTTCAGCACCGAGGCGGAGGAAATCCGCGTGCTGGGTAAAATTTACGCACAAAGGGTTTTGCAAAGGCGCCTGAAGCCGGTGAACTGGTGCATTGATTGCAGCTCGGCGCTGGCCGAAGCGGAAGTCGAATACGAAGACAAAACCTCGGATGCAGTGGACGTGGGTTTCACCGTGGCCGAAAAATCAGAATTAGAAAAATCATTTAAAATTACATTGAATAATATTCCGGCCTACGCGGTGATCTGGACCACCACGCCGTGGACATTGCCTGCGAATCAGGCGGTGAGCGTGCATCCCGCGCTGGATTACGATCTGATGGAAACTTCACGCGGATATTTGATTCTCGCCTCCGAACTGCGCGCCGCTTGCTTGCAGCGTTACGCTTTGAGCGGCGAGGTGATCGCCACCTGCAAGGGAAAAGCACTCGAACATCTCAGGCTGCGCCATCCGTTTTACCCGCGCGAAGTGCCGGTGATACTGGGCGAGCATGTGACACTGGAAACTGGCACCGGCCTGGTGCACACCGCGCCCGCGCATGGCGTGGAAGATTACGAAGTGGGGCTCAAGTATGGCCTCGCGCCTTACGATTATGTCCAGGGCAATGGAAATTTCTCGCCACACACTCCGCTGCTCAAAGGCGCCAATGTGCGCAAAGTGGATGGCGAAATCATCAAGCTGCTGGAGCAGAATGGCGTGCTGTTCAAGCACGCCAGGCTCACGCACAGCTACCCGCATTGCTGGCGCCACAAGACGCCGATTATTTTCCGCGCCACGCAGCAATGGTTTATTTTGATGGACACGCCGGGCGCGGACGGCAAGGCGCTGCGTGAAACCGCCTTGCAAGCGGTGAACGCCACCGCGTTTTATCCGGCTTGGGGACAAGCGCGGCTCTATGCCATGATCGCCAGCCGTCCCGACTGGTGCGTGTCGCGCCAGCGCAGTTGGGGTGTGCCGATCCCGTTTTTCCTGCACCGGAAAACCGGAGAGCCGCATGCGCGCACGCTGGAACTGCTGGAACAAGTGGCGCAGCGCGTGGAGCGCGAAGGCATAGAAGCGTGGTTCAAGCTTGATGCGGCAGAATTGCTGGGTGCGGAGGCACAAGATTACGAAAAAATGCAAGACACGCTGGATGTGTGGTTTGATTCCGGCACCACCCATGCCACCGTGCTGCGCGCTTTGAATGCGTATCCCGCCGGCATGTATCTGGAAGGTTCGGATCAGCATCGCGGCTGGTTCCATTCTTCCTTGCTCACCGGCTGCGCGCTGGACGGGCACGCACCGTATCAAAGCCTGCTGACTCACGGTTTCGTGGTGGACGGGCAAGGCCACAAGATGAGCAAGTCGAAAGGCAATGTCATCGCGCCGCAGAAAGTCGCGGACACCCTGGGCGCGGATATTTTGCGGCTGTGGGTCGCCGCCACCGATTATTCCGGCGAGCTGTCGATTTCCGACGAGATTCTCAAGCGCGTGGTGGAAAGCTACCGGCGCATGCGCAATACCTTGCGCTTCCTGCTCGCCAATCTCGCCGATTTCGATCCCCGGCAGCACGCGCTGCCGGTGAAGGAGTGGCTGGAAATCGACCGCTACGCGCTGGTGCTGATGCAGGATTTGCAAACCAGGGTGACGGAAACGCATTACCACCAATACGAGTTTCATCACGCCGCGCAACTGCTGCAGAATTTCTGTTCCGAGGATCTGGGCGCGTTTTATCTGGATATCCGCAAGGACAGGCTCTACAC
>JBOIFQ010000103.1:0-8018 GCA_050741655.1 Burkholderiales bacterium
TGAATCACCGCGATGGGATTGTTGATTTCATGCGCGACGCCGGCGGTCAATTGGCCGATGGCCGCAAGCTTTTCCGACATCACCAGTTGTTTTTGCGCCGCGCGCAGGCTTTGATTCGCTTGTTCCAGTTCGGCGGTGCGCTCCGCCACTTTCAGATCGAGTTCATTCGCCCAGCGCTTCAATTCCTGATTGCGCTGCTGCAAAGTGGCGAGCAGTTCATCGAAGTGCAGGGCCAGGCGCCCGATTTCGTCGCGGCTGGTGAGCGCGCCCACGCGCGCATCGGGATCGCCGCCGCCGACCGCGCTGATGGTTTCGTCCATGCGTTCCAGCGGCTTGAAAATCGAGCGCGCCCAGCGTAGCGACAGCACACTCACCAGCAGGCTGATGGCGATGAATAAAATCACGATCACGGTGAGAGCGGTCTGCTTGGCGGCGCTGAACGGCGCTTCGAGATAACCCACATAGAGCATGCCGATGCGCTTGCCAAAACTGTCGGTGATGGGTTCGTACGCCGACACATACCAGTCATTCACCACGAAAGCGCGATCGAGCCAGGTTTCGCCGCGCTGCAGAACATGTTCGTTCACCTGCTGCGACACGCGCGTGCCGATGGCACGTCCACCTTCGAACAAGCGCACATTGGTGGCGATGCGCACGTCATCCAGAAACAGCGTGGCCGTGCCCTGGCTGTCCAGCGGCAGCGAACCTTCGCGGTAAACAATGTTGTTGATGCTGTCCACGAAATCGAGATTGCGGTTGAGCAGCATGCCGCCATGCAGAATCGCCATGATATGACCGCCGCTGTCGTATATCGGCGCGCTGGACTGGATCACCATGCCGCGCGCTTCGGATTTCCTGTCACTAGGTTTGGCATTTTGCGTGGGCACGATGGGGGTGTAAGCGCGCTCGCGCAGGCGTTCGTCGAGCGCCGCCAGTTGCTCGGGTGCATAAAGATCAATCGCGGTTGCGGATTCGCCGGCGATGGCTTTGCGCACCGTCGGCCAATTCGCATAATTCGCCGGCAGCGTCAGCTCGTTGCCGGCCACCAGCAAATTGCCTTTCGTGTCGAGAATGTTGAGGAAATCCAGATGGCGCTCCTTCTGGGCGGAAACCAGAAAATCGCGCAACGGCTGATCCTGGCCGCGTGAATAAGCCAGCACCAGTTTGTTGGATTGCGCGAGGCTGGTCACGTCGTTGCCTACGCCTTTCATCACTTGTCCGAAATACTGGTGCGCCACCACCAGGTCGCTGTCAATCTTGAAAATAAGCAGCTTCTGATAAGAAGTGTTGCCCCAGTAAATCACCAGCCCGGCCAGAATCGGCAGCACGATCAAAAGCGGCGACAGCACCATCAGCAGCAGCTTGTGGCGCACCGATGAGGCGATAAAGTTTTTGAGCTGTTGTATCAGTCGCATGAAAGTGGGTCCTGTACGCGCAAGCTCAATGCACTTTCCATTGCGCGCATTTTCTCTCCAAAGTCTTGCGCGAAATGCCGAGCCGGCGCGCGGCCTCGGATTTATTGCCGGATGCTGCCGCCAGCACTTCCAGAATATGGCGCTTCTCGACTTCGTCCAGCATCAAACGCGGGGATTTTTCTTCCACGGGGTCGCCCGGCAGGGTCTGCAGCGGGAAATAGCCGAGTATCAGCGAGCGCTCGATGAGATTGCGCAATTCGCGTGCGTTGCCCGGCCAGGGATAGGTTTTGATGCGCGCCAGCACTTCCCGTGTCAGCGGTATCGGCGGCACGCCCAGCTGGGCGGAAAGCTGATTGCAAAAATGTTGTGCCAGCACCGGAATATCTTCCGTGCGTTCGCGCAATGGCGGAATGGTGATGTTCACCACGTCGAGGCGGTAAAATAAATCCTGACGGAAACGTCCCGCCGCCACTTCCGGCGCCAGGTTCTTGTTGGTGGCGGCGATAATGCGCACATCCACCGGCACTTCGCGCTCGGAACCCACCGGACGGATTTTTCTTTCCGCCAGCGCTCGCAGCAGTTTCGATTGCATGGCATGCGGCAGTTCACTGATTTCATCCAGGAACAGCGTGCCGCCCTGGGCGTAAAAAAACAGGCCGTTGTGCGCGTCGTTGGCGCCGGTGAACGCACCCTTGACGTGGCCGAACAACTCGGATTCGATGATGTCGGGCGAAATCGCGCCGCAGTTCACCGGCACGAACGGCCGTTGCGCGCGGTTGCTCATGCGATGCAGGGCGCGCGCCGCGACTTCCTTGCCGGTACCGGATTCGCCCTGAATCAGCACCGTGCTCGGCATCGGCGCGATACGCTTGATGATGGCGCACAAATCGCGCACCGCATCCGATACGCCGGCGATGCCGTCCACCCCCGAAGCGCCGGACAATTCCGCGATTTCCCGCCGCAGCACGAAATTTTCGCGCGCCAGGCGTGCGCGGTCGAAACAGCGTTTGATGGAATTGAGTATCTGATCCACGCGGAACGGTTTGAGGATGAAATCCGAGGCGCCGGCGCGCAGCGCATCAATCGCCGTTTCCATGTCGGCGAACGCGGTGATCAGAATCACGTCGCCGTAAAAACCCGCCTCGCGCAATTCATGCAGCCATTCCACACCGGCTTTGCCCGGCAGCGCGATATCGAGAATGATGAGATCGAAATGATAGCGCGCCACCAGTTGCGCGCCTTCTTCGGCGCTGACGGCGGCTTCCACCAAGCCGCAGCGGTTCTTGAGCGCGCGGCTCAAGAAACTGCGCATGCCATCCTCGTCATCCACGATGAGCACGGAATGCTGCTGCCAGGATGCGAAATCGCCGCTACTCGGTTTGGCGATTTCAACTTCCGGCTTGCTTGCCCATTTGCTGATCATTACCCGGATTGCTTATAGAAAGTTGCAGATACTCTCATTTAAGCACGGGTGCGACATTTTGTCCAACAAACTGAAATACCGATAATAATTTAAAAACAACGGTTTAATTAATTACCTGGCCTTGCCAGCCAGTTATTGTGCGCGCAGTTGTCCGTCTGCCAAAGTCATGCGCCGCATATGGGGAAGGTTAATGATTTCGTGATCGTGGCAGGCAATCAGCACGCAGTTGTTATCCAGGCACAGGTTCCGGATCAATTCTATGGTCTGACGCCGCGCCTCAACATCAAGATTGGCGGTCGGCTCATCCAGCAAAAATAATTTCGGGTTGAGCACTTTGGCGCGCGCCAGCGCCACGCGCTGCTTTTCACCGCCGGAAAGTTTGTGCGGAGGCACGTGGTTAAGATGCGCCACCCCCGCCCATTCCATCGCTTCCTTAACCAAAGCGTCGCGCTGCGGTTTGGCAACACCGCGCGCTTTCAATCCGTAAGCGATATTCGCCGCCACGCTAGTCTTGAAAAGATAAGGATGCTGGTGCACGTAAATGATTTCTTGACGCAGACTTTGCGGATAATTCTCCAGCGCTACCAAGTTGCCCTTGAACAAATATTTCCCTACTTGCGCCGGTTCCAATCCCGCCAGAACTCGCAGCAAGGTGCTTTTGCCTACGCCGTTGTCTCCGGTTACCACGGTGCTTTGGCCGGCGTTTAGCGCGAGCAAATCAAAATTCAGGATGACGCGCGTGCCATAGCTCTTGTGCACGGCTTCGATTTGCAGCAAAGGTTCGCTCACTTGAGCCCGCCTTCGCCTTGCAGGAACGCCAGCGCGTAATTCACTCCCAAAGCCGTCATCATCAGCACGAAACCCAGCGCGATGCCTTGCGCGAATTCACCCTTGCTGGTTTCCAGCGCGATGGCAGTGGGAATGTTGCGCGTGAGGCCGGCGATATTGCCGCCCACCATCAGCGAGCAGCCGATTTCGGAAAATACGCGCCCGAAAGCGTTGAAGAAAGCCGCCATCACGCCGAAGCGCACTTCCAGCAAGGTGGTGAGCGCGGCGCGCGTGTTACCCGCGCCCAGGCTTATCGCGGTTTCGTGCGCGCGTGGATCCGCGCCCTGCACCGCGGACAAGGTGAATGCCACCAGCACCGGGAAAGCGATAATGGCCTGGCCTATCATCATCGCTTCGGGAGTGAACAGCAGACGCCATTCGCCAAACGGCCCGGCGCGCGACAGCAGAAGATAAAGCAGCAGCCCCACCACCACTGTGGGCGAGGCCAGCAATCCCTGCACCAGAATCACCAGCGCGCGCCGCCCCGGAAACGGTACGGTTGCCAGGATAAAACCCGCGGCTATCGCAAACGGAGTAATGACCAGCATGGCGACCAGTGAAACCCGTAGTGAAGTAAAAATTATCCGCCACAGTTCCGCATCGCCGCTGAAAAGAAGGTGAAACGCCTCGCGCGTGGGCTCGAGTAAATCCATCTGGGATGGGATTAATCCGTCGCGATCATCACGCTGCTGGCCTTGATGACCGCATAAACCCGCTTACCTTTTTTTATTCCCAGGCGTTTCACCGAGGCGCTGGTGACCGAGGAAACGATCTCAACGCCTTTGGCGATCTGCAGCGTCACCTCGGTACTGACAGGACCTTTGATCAGCTTGATGACTTTGCCCTTGATTGAATTGCGCGCGCTGATTTTCATGACGGTTCTCTCACGTGTTGATTGGAATGCGATTAATCATAACACGCGCAAATCCGGTTTATGGAGCGCCTTATTTGGCCGATGGAAAAAACAGTTGTTCGTCATTTACCTTGAATTCCGCGATCAGTTTTTGCCCCGCATCCGAAGTAATCCAGTTGATGAATTCCATGGCGCCCAGATAATTAATATCGGGGTATTTTTTCGGATTGACGGCGATCACGCCGTAGGGATTGAACATTTTCGCGTCGCCTTGGATCAGAATATCGAGTCCGGTCTTGGCGCGGTAGGCGCCGTAGGTCGCGCGGTCGGACAGCGTATAGCCCGGAATTTCACCGGCCATGGTCAGCACTTCACCCATTCCCAGCCCCGCCGAAATAAACCAATTCCCTTTAGGCTCGATGCCGGCCTGTTTCCAGTAAGTCTTTTCCATCTGGTCGGTGCCCGAATTATCTCCGCGCGAAATAAATTTGGCCTTGCCCTCGCCCAGTTTTTTAAACGCCTTGATCACATCTTGCGAGCCACGCAGTCTGAGCGGATCCGCCTGCGGTCCGACCAGAATGAAATCGTTGTACATCACGTCTTTCCGGTTGACGCCGTGGCCTTCGGCGACGAACTTGTCTTCGGCGCTGCGCGCATGCACCAGCACCACATCCACGTCGCCGTTCTTGCCCAGCTCCAGCGCCTTGCCGGTACCCACCGAGATCACGCGCACCTTGCAGCCGCATTTCGCTTCAAACGGCGGCAGCAAATAACTCAACAGCCCCGAATTCTCGGTGCTGGTGGTGGTGGACAGACGCAGGTCACGTTCGGCATGAGCATTCGCAGTCAACAGCAGCGCCAGCAAGCCCCAGCCCAAGGATCTCAGAATTTTATGCATCGTTTTTCCCATTAATTTAGTAATTTCGTAGCATTTTTTGCGTAATTGATTAATTTTTTCCTTTAATATACTATTACTTATATCAAATATAATAAATATGAATATTTATTCATAAATGATTCAAGTCAAACTCAATTGCCAATGGTCTTTGGGCAATGCTCTCGCCCAACATTACGACCCGCAGATTTTCAATTTGCTGGCCGCCATACACCGCACCGGCTCGCTTAACAAAGCCGCGCCTTTGATCGGTCTTTCGTATCGCCATCTATGGAATCAGATTGGAAAATGGTCGGACCGGCTGGGCCAACCGCTGGCGATTCTGGAACGCGGCCGCGGCGCGCGCCTGACCGCGTTTGGCGAAAAATTACTGTGGGCGGATCAGCGTGTCAAAGCCCGCCTGGGTCCGCAATTGGACAACCTGGCTGCGGAACTCGAGCAAGAATTGAATGACGCTTTCAGCGCCGGGCGCGCCGCGTTGCGCGTGCACGCCAGCCATGATCTTGCTCTTTCCGGATTGCGCGATTTATTAAATCAAGTACCGAATGGCCCGTGCCTGGATTTGCAATTTCGCGGCAGCCTGGATTGCCTCGCTTCCCTGGCGCGCGGTCAATGCGATCTGGCCGGCTTTCACCTGCCCGAGCAGGGTCCCGGCAAAGAGTTGTTGACGCGCTATCGCAAATGGCTGAAGCCGCGCAGCGAGAGGCTGATTGAGTTCGTCACTCGCAGTCAGGGGTTGATGGTGACACAAGGGAACCCCAAAAATATTCACACTTTGCATGATCTCACTCAACCCGGTTTGCGTTTTGTAAATCGTCAGCAAGGCTCGGGCACACGTTTGCTGCTCGATTTGCTGCTGCAACGCGCAGCGATAGAACCCAGCCGCATAGCGGGAATTGACCATGAAGAATTTACTCATGCCGCAGTCGCCGCCACGGTGGCCAGCGGCAAAGCGGATGCCGGTTTAGGCATAGAAGCGGCGGCGCGGCAATACAGTCTCGATTTCGTGCCCGTCGCCAGCGAGCGTTACTTCCTGATCACGCGCCAGGAAAGCCTGGCGCAATCCGCACTGAAAGAAATGATTGCCGCGCTGCAAAGCGGCGAATTCAAAAAACTCATCACCACGCTGCCAGGGTACGATGCCAGCCGCGCCGGCGAAATCACCGGCATAGGCAAGGTTTTCCCCACGCACTGATTCGCTGTATCAGATTGTGACACCTGATTTTTTTTGAATCAGGATAATTTCCGTTTCCAGCTCAAAACCTTGTTTTGCACTTTAAAACCGCATAAGAGTTTACGTTTAATCCTTTTTAAATCAACATATTAAATATTTACCCTAGCTGGTTCAATTCGTGGCATGTAAATTGCCATTTCCCTAGCTGCTGTACAGGAGGGTTTGGTAGTCCTACTGCCATCTCAATTAAGCATCCAACCATGGTTTTAGAAGGAGAGGAAAAGTGTTGAAAACAAAATTACTTCAGGCGTTAATCGGCAGCGCTCTGGCGCTGGGATT
Source organism: Burkholderiales bacterium (assembly GCA_050741655.1). Taxonomy (GTDB): domain Bacteria; phylum Pseudomonadota; class Gammaproteobacteria; order Burkholderiales; family JAHFRG01; genus JAHFRG01. The sequence goes on from JBOIFQ010000103.1 coordinate 6,928, forward strand.
GACGCAAGCTAACGCTGGAGTAACGGACCAGGACATCGTCAACGACAGCAAGACTCCGAACAACGTCGTAACGAATGGCATGGGACCGCAAGGCCAGCGTTATAGTACGCTCGACAGCATTAATACCAAGAACGTAAGCAAGCTGGTACCCGTATGGTCGTTCTCGTTCGGCGGTGAAAAACAGCGTGGTCAGGAATCGCAGCCGCTGGTTTACAACGGCAAGATGTTCGTGACGGCGTCGTATTCCCGCATTTATGCGATTGAGGCCAAGACCGGGACTCAGTTGTGGAAATATGAACACCGTCTGCCGGACGGCATTCTGCCCTGCTGCGATGTAGTCAACCGCGGTGCGGCGTTGTACGGCAATCTGGTGATTTTCGGCACCCTCGACGCGCAACTGGTTGCGCTCGATCAGGACAGCGGTAAAGTGGTCTGGAAGGAAAAGATTGATGAATTTTCCGCCGGCTATTCCTACACCGCGGCTCCGTTGATTGCCAAGGGTCTGGTGCTTACCGGTGTGTCCGGCGGCGAGTTCGGTATCATTGGGCGCGTGGATGCACGCGATGCCATGACCGGCAAACTGGTGTGGTCACGTCCGACGGTGGAAGGCCATATGGGTTACAAGAATGGCCAGGAAAATGGCATCAGCGGCACTACCAATGCCACTTGGCCGGGCGATTTGTGGAAATCCGGCGGCGCAGCCACCTGGCTGGGCGGTACTTATGATCCGGAAACCAATCTCTTCTTCGTCGGCACCGGTAACCCTGCACCGTGGAACAGCCACACCCGTCCAGGCGATAACCTGTTTTCCTGCTCGACCGTGGCGATTGATGTGGACACTGGCAAAATCGTTTGGCATTACCAGGGCACGCCGAACGACGGCTGGGATTATGACGGCGTGAACGAGTTCGTGCTGTTCGATTTCAACGTGGGCGGCAAAACCATCAAGGCCGGCGGCAAGGCTGATCGCAATGGTTTCTTCTACGTGCTGGATCGTACCAACGGCAAGTTCATCAAAGCTTTCCCCTTCGTGAAAACCATCACCTGGGCCAAGGGCATCGATGATTCAGGCCGTCCGATCTATGTAGACA
>JBOIFQ010000104.1:0-2152 GCA_050741655.1 Burkholderiales bacterium
GGCATGGTGTCCTCGGCGTAGCGGTATTCGAGATCTACCGCCTTTTTCATCAGTTCCTGTATTTCCGCGCGGAATTCTGGCGTCCACAAATGCGGATTTTCCAGCTTGATGGTGTTGACCAAATCAATGCCGAAATTGCAGTGCATGGACTCGTCGCGCAGGATGTATTGATACTGCTCGGCCGCGCCGGTCATTTTGTTCTGCCGTCCCAGCGCCAGGATTTGCACGAAACCGACATAGAAGAACAATCCTTCCATGATGCACGAAAAAACAATCAGGCTCTTCAGCAGCTTCTGGTCATTTTCCGGCGTGCCGGTCTTGAATTCCGGATCGGTGAGCGTGTCGATGAACGGAATCAGGAATTCATCCTTGTCGCGGATGCTGGAAATTTCGTGATAGGCGTTGAACACTTCGCCTTCGTCCAACCCCAGGCTTTCCACGATGTATTGATAGGCATGGGTGTGAATCGCTTCTTCGAACGCCTGGCGCAACAGATACTGCCGGCATTCAGGGGCGCTGATGTGGCGGTAAGTGCCGAGCACGATATTGTTCGCCGCCAGCGAATCGGCGGTGACGAAAAAACCCAGATTGCGCTTGACCACGCGCCGTTCGTCTTCGGTCAGGCCATCGGGGTCTTTCCACAATGCGATATCGCGGCTCATGTTGATTTCCTGCGGCATCCAGTGGTTGGCGCAGCCGGAGAGATATTTCTCCCACGCCCATTTGTATTTGAACGGCACCAACTGATTTACATCGGCCTGGCCGTTGATCACGCGCTTGTCTTCCACGCGGATACGCCGGAAATCTTCGGCCTCGGCCGGCGCATTGGTTTCGGCGCGCGTCGGCCGCGCCGCCGGCGCGGCCGGCACAAAACCACTCACCGGCCGCATCTTCAGCCCCGCTGCCGTTCCCAGATCATCTTCAAATTGCAACATGCTGGCCTCTTTTATGTCGTTATAGGTGGATGCTTATCACTGACAAGATTCACATTCCGGGTTATCGATAGAGCACATTTTCACGTCTTCTTCCACGGCTTCCGTCACCGGCACGGCATTCAACTGCCCGCCCCTGCCGGTGGATTTCTCGGCGTGGGTCGCGGCCAGTGTGCGCAGGTAATAGGTAGTCTTGAGCCCGCGCTGCCAGGCCAGCTTGTAAACTTCGTCGAGCTTCTTGCCAGACGCGCCGCCCATATAGATATTGAGCGACTGCGCCTGATCTATCCATTTCTGGCGGCGCGAAGCAGCTTCGACCAAATACCCCGCATCCACTTCAAACGCGGTAGCGTAAAGATTGCGCACTTCCGCCGGGATGCGGTCGATTTTGGCGAGACTGCCGTCGAAATACTTGAGGTCGGAAATCATCACTTCATCCCACATGTCGAGTTTTTTCAGGTCCCGCACCAGATACTCATTGACCACGGTGAACTCGCCGGAAAGATTCGATTTCACGTACAGGTTCTGGTAGGTCGGCTCGAGCGAGGCCGAGACGCCGATGATGTTGGCGATGGTCGCGGTCGGCGCAATCGCGATGCAGTTGGAGTTGCGCATGCCGTGCGCCTTGATGCGCGCGCGCAGCGGCTCCCAGTCGAGCGCCGAGGAACGATCCAGCTCCACGTAGCCGCCGCGCTCCGCGGCGAGCAGGTCGAGGGTGTCCTGCGGCAGGATGCCGCGCTCCCACAGCGAGCCGCGGAAGCTCGAGTAGCGGCCGCGCTCCTCGGCGAGCTCGGTCGAGGCCCAGTAGGCGCAGTAGCCGACCATCTCCATGGAGCGGTCGGCGAACTCGACCGCTTCCTGCGAGGCGTAGGCGACGCGCAGCTTGTGCAGGCAGTCCTGGAAACCCATGATGCCCAGGCCCACGGGGCGGTGGCGCTGGTTCGAGTTCTTCGCCTTGTCCACGGCGTAGTAATTGATGTCGATGACGTTGTCGAGCATGCGCATCGCCGTGCGGATCGTCTTGCGCAGCTTGTCGAAGTCGAGCGCTGTCATGCCGTCGCCCCGGGTCATCAGGTGCGCGACCAGGTTCACCGAGCCCAGGTTGCAGACCGCGATTTCATCGTTCGAGGTATTGAGCGTGATTTCGGTGCACAGGTTGGAGCTGTGCACGACGCCGACGTGCTGCTGCGGACTGCGCAGGTTGCAGGGATCCTTGAAGG
>JBOIFQ010000105.1:0-1842 GCA_050741655.1 Burkholderiales bacterium
CTCTTCGACCGGCGGTCTTATCCGCCATTACCAATCGAACCAAAAGGAGAAAACATCATGAACAACGAAGCATTCAATATGAGCATACGCAAATTCCTGAAAACCGTCGGCGTGCGCTCGCAGCACGAAATTGAGCAGGCCGTCACTCAGGCGTTGGCCCAGGGAAAACTTTCCGGCAAGAAAAGTTTGCCGGCGAGCATGAATCTGCGTATCGGTGAAATTAATCTCGACGTCAAGTTCGACGGCGAAATCAGCGTGGAGTAACGCTCAACCGCGCGGCGGAATGCCGCCCAGCATCGCCGCTATCTGGCTTTGAAACAAACTCATGCCCTGCCCGGCGTAATGTACCGAGAGCGCGAGATTAAGCGCCGGGGTCATTTCCCGTTGCAGCTTGGCGGTTTCCCCGGGATTGTTTGCCACGATCCGCTGCAGCACATTGGCATCGTGCAAAAATTCGGCAGCCAAAGCCTGCGCGTTGCCGTATTGCGCGCCGCCGTTTTGCCAGATTTGCGCCAGCGCCCGCAAATCAACACTGATCGCCTCGGTTTTTTTCAGCGCCGCGAGACCGCCGGCCCAGGCTTGCGCCGCACCGCCTTGCATCAAGTCCTGTATCTGCTTGACGAAATGTCCGGAGCCGCTGGGCCCGCAGTGCAGCCAGCGCTTGGGAGAAATAGCTTCCAGCGCGGGTTTGATTTTTTCGATGACCTGCGCATCCCCGCCCAACGTCAGCGCATAGCCGTATTCTTCATCGCCGCCCGCGATTCCCGCATCCACCAGCGAGTGTTTTTTTTCCGCCAGCATTTGCGCGCGTTCGCGCACCGCGCGGTAATGCGCGGGCGCGCAATCCACGATCATGTCGCCGGCATTGAGCAGCGGCTGCAGCAGCGCCAGCGTGAGCGCAGAATCCACGGCAGGGGCAAACCAAACCACGCGCGGCGGCGCGATTGCCTGGAACAGTTCCGGCAACGTTGCATAAGTCTTGATGTCTGACGGTGCGCCCGGATTCCAGGCCGCAACCTTCAGACCGGCCGCGCGCAAGCGCTGCGCCACGCCCTGCGCTTCACGCCCCCAGCCTATGATTGCGTATCCCGTCACGGCGTCTCCCCCGATCATCGAGCGCTTTGCTTGAGAATCAGGCGATCTTCGCGCTGGGTAAATTCCAGGCGCTTTAAAAAACTCATTCCCAACAACACCGTATCGCCTTGCATGCCTGCGGTGATCACCGCGCTGACATTCCCCATTTCAATCGGCCCCAAGCGCACGCTGGCAAGCCGCGTTTCATAGCCGATGGCTCTGCCGTTCGCGGTGCCCAGTGCTATCGCCTGACCCGGCTTTAAATCCAGCCGGCGTGCCACAGATGCCGGGAGCGCGACTTGCGTGGCGCCGGTATCGAGCAGGAAAGTCACGCGCGCGCCGTTGATTTCGCCTTCCGCCACATAATGCCCTTCGCGGTTGCGCTGGAGCGTCAATTCCCCGCTTTGCTTCTGCAACCGCGCTTGCGGGTTGGGATTGTACTGGCGCTGTTCCCAGCCGTTGAAAAACCAGTAACCCAGCGCGAACCCCAGCGCCCAGGCGATGACCAGCATGGTCATTCCGCTTTTGCGATACGGGTTTTGTTGTTCCATTTATTTTTACTGCCAGGGCATAAAGTAAAACCGGCAAGATTTATTATTGATCCGATTTACTTTGTGCCTTTGTGGTTAATTGAATTTACAACTTGATAAAATGCTCGCGGTAATATTTCATTTCCTCGATGGATTCGTAAATATCCGCCAGCGCTTCGTGCTTGCCGTGCTTGACCAGACCGGACGCCAGCTCCGGTTTCCAGCGCTTCATCAGCTC
>JBOIFQ010000106.1:0-2967 GCA_050741655.1 Burkholderiales bacterium
GTGGAGTCCATGGGGATCAAACCCAAGGGCCATGACTTCAATGTCTTCCTCCCCACCCCTAAAGTCATTCGCTTTATGTCAGTGACGGGAGGGTAGGCCGTGGGCTACCGCCCGAAAATCACTCGCGCCAGCCGTCCGCTCACTTTTGCCGTGCGCTCAATGAACGAGCACGGCGAATGGGCCGACACGCAAATCGCCGGCGAACATCCCTTGACCCTGTACGTGGACAAACGCGAAATCGTGACCCTTATGACTCTGGGCGCCGCGCCCGAAGCCCTGGCCATCGGTTATCTGCGCAACCAGCGCCTCGTCTCCGGCATTGAAGAAATCAAATCGGTGCAAGTGGATTGGGAAACCGCAGCGGTCGCCGTCGTCACCCGGCATGGCATTAAGGATTTGGATGGGCGCATGAAAAAACGCACCGTCACCACCGGCTGCGGCCAAGGTACGGTATTCGGCGAACTCATGAGTGAAATTGATAAACTTAAACTGCCCGCCGATGTTTATCTCACCGAGGAAATTTATTATTGCTTGATGGACAACGTGCGCCGCCACGACACGGTGTACAAAGCCGCCGGCGCGGTACATGGCTGCGCGCTGTGCCGGGGCGATGAAATCCTGATGTTGGTGGAAGATGTGGGACGGCATAACGCGGTGGATGCCATTGCCGGACAAATGTGGCTGGACGGGACCGCCGGGCGCGACAAGATTTTCTATACCACCGGCCGGCTCACTTCGGAGATGGTGATCAAGTGCGCGCAAATGGAAATCCCTTTTCTCATTTCGCGCTCGGGGCTGACCCAGATGGGCTATGAAATCGCCAGTAAAATCGGCCTTACCATGATCGGCCGCGCCACCGGCAAGCATTATTTGCTGTTCACCGGCGAGTCGCGCTTTATTAAATCCAGACAGCCCACGCCCGCCTGATCTCGCACATGCAAAAAATCACCGGCGTGGTACTCGCGGGCGGCCAAGGCCGGCGCATGGGCAGCGTGGACAAGGGGCTGACTCTGCTCAAGGGACAATCTTTCGTGGAACTCGCGCTACTGCGCTTTGCTCCGCAGGTGGATGAAGTGCTGATCAACGCCAATCAGAATCTTGAACAATACGCGCGCTTCGGCCACCGCGTCATACCGGATGCCATCGGCGGTTTCGCCGGGCCGCTGGCTGGACTGCATCGCGGCCTGATGGAAGCTGGTCATGAATGGGTCGCCACCGTTCCCTGCGATTCGCCGTTTCTTCCGCTGGATTTGGTGCAGCGCCTGTATTGCGGCCTGGAAAAAGCCCAAGCGCAGCTCGCGGTAGCCAGGACATTCGATCAGGCGCATCCGGTGTTTTGCCTGTGCCGGCGCGATGTACGCGATCATCTGAACGCGTTTCTCAATTCAGGCGGGCGCAAAATAGACGCGTGGTACGCCACGCTCAAAGTCGTTGAAATCGCTTTTGACGATGAGGCCGCGGCCTTCAGCAACATCAATACGCAAGACGAGCTGCGCAGTTTTGAGGTGTGACATGGGCGACCAACCGCAGCTTGAAGAGAATTATTTGACGGTGCATCAGGTCGCCGAATATCTGCACCTCAATCAGAAGAAAATCTACGCCATGGTCAAGGACGGCGCGATTCCCGCCACCAAGGCGGCAGGCAAATGGCTGTTCCCGAAAAAACTGATTGATGATTGGCTGCTGGAATCCACCCACGGCGGCGTGCTCACCGACCGCTTGATCGTGGCCGGCAGCGATGATCCACTGCTGGCCGCAGCCATCGCGTTCCTGGCCGCCGATGCCGGCGAATCCGCTTTAATCGCCATGAGCCCCACCGGTACGCGCGGCGGTCTGGAGCTGCTTTCCAAGCGCCGCGCCAATTTGTGCGCGATACACTGGGGGCCGGCGGAAATCGCCGACAAGCAGCATCAGCGCCTGATCGAACAATATTCCGGACATCGCGAGTGGGCGCTGGTACGCATGGCGAAACGGCTGCAAGGAATTATCCTTAAACCCGGCCTCGCGCATGACGGCAAGCTCGCTTCTCTTACCCGCCCCGAACTGCGCTGGGCAATTCGCCAGCCGGGCGCGGGCTCGCAGCATTTCCTGCATTGCATGCTGACCGGGCAACAATTGCGCGGAGAAGATTTAAACGTGGTGGCGATCGCCTTGAGTGAACGCCACGCCGCATCGCTGATCACCCAAGGCAAGGCCGATTGCGCGCCAGGGGTTTACAGCGCGGCGTCGGAATTCGGTTTGAGCTTCCTGCCGCTGGGTTGGGAATGCTTCGATTTGGTGATGCCGCAGAGCGCGTATTTCCGCCAGTTGTTTCAGCGCTTGCTGGCCTTGCTGGGCAGTGAAAAGCTCGCCGACGTCGCGGCCAGCTTGCAAGGTTATGATTTATCCCCGCTTGGCAAAACGCTCAGCAGCGCCTGAAGTTTATTTTTTCAGTCGCGGCCATAGCCAGTGATCCACGCTGAGCTTGCCCGGCCCGCTGAATACCAAAGGCAGGAACATGAGCAGATAAATCAGCGGCAGCTTGTAGCCGTTTTGGCACACATTGTAGCCGTGCCCCGCATGCACGCTGGCCCAGGCTACCAAGGTCAGTATCACCAGCGACACGCTGAAAAAGCGCGTGCCCAGCCCGATCACCAGTGCGATCGCACCCAGCAATTCCGACCAGGTGGAAAGTTGCCAGCTGATGTCCACCGGCACCAGATTGAACGGAAATGGAAATTTATCCTGGATGTCGGCAAACCAGTTTTCGCCTCTGAATTTTTCCACGCCGGATTCCCAGAATTCATACGCCAGCAGCAAGCGCAAACCGAGTTGCGGCAGGAATTCGCCGATTTTGTTTGCGATACTGATTATTTTATCGAGCAAATCTAGAGCGGGGTTCATTCGACACTCCTAAGGGATTGTGTTCTGCGTGTTGGTCGCATCAGTCATGCAAGGCTTACACTTTCCTGGCACATTATCAACCCC
>JBOIFQ010000107.1:0-9638 GCA_050741655.1 Burkholderiales bacterium
ATTTTCTGGAGACGCAGGGCAATGTGTCGGTGCTGTCCAGCCCGCGCATCGCCACCCTCAACAATCAGAAAGCGGTGTTGAAGGTGGGGCAGGATGAACTGTTCGTGACCAATATCAGTTCGACCACTACCGCAACCGGCATCAGTTCCACCACCGCGCCGACCGTGACGCTGCAATCGTTCTTCTCCGGCATCGCGCTCGATGTCACGCCGCAGATCGACGAAGACAACAATATTATCCTGCACATCCATCCTTCGGTGAGCAATGTGCAGCAGGTGCAGCGCGATGTGCGCGCCGGCGGCAGCGTCGGCACTATTTCCATCCCGGTGCCGCGCAGCGCGATTCAGGAAACCGACAGCGTGATCCGCGCCCAGAACGGGCAGATCGTGGCCATCGGCGGGCTGATTTCGCAATCTCAAACCGGGGACCGTTCACAAGTGCCGGTGCTGGGCGATGTGCCGGTGGCCGGCAATCTGTTCGCCAACAACAACAAGGTTTCGCAAAAACGCGAACTGGTGATTCTGCTCAAACCCACCGTGATCCAGAGCGATAAAGACTGGCAGCAAAATATTTTGGAAACCAGCGAGCGCATAAAAAGTCTCAAGCGTGCTGCGCCCAGGGAAGCCAGCGCCGACAAATAGCTTTCTGTCATCACGAGGAGGAACGACGAAGCGCTCTCGGGGTGAAGGAGACAATGCGAGATTGCTTCGCTTTTAGCTCGCAATGACGGCGTTGCGAGAACACGCGGTTGCGGATTTTGCGGTAAGCTATAAGCATGTACCAAGCTCATTTTGGCCTGCGCGAACCGCCTTTCGGCATTACTCCGGACACCAGTTTTACCTTCGCCTGCACCGCACACCAGGAAGCGCTGAATACTCTGCTGGTCGCGGCCAAAAGCGGCGAAGGTTTCATGAAAATAACCGGCGAGGTGGGCACCGGCAAAACCCTGCTGTGCCGGCGTTTTCTTGCCACGCTGGGCGATTCCTGCGTGTCAGCCTATATTCCCAACCCTTATCTCGATCCGCGCTCGCTGTTGCTGGCGCTGGCGGACGAATTGGGCACGCCTCTCGAAAAGAACGCCGATCAACATCAGTTGATTAAATCGCTAACCCACGCCTTGCTCAATATCGCGCGCCAGGGCAAACAAGTGGTGATGTGCATGGATGAAGCGCAAGCGATGCCGTCGGAGAGTCTGGAAGCGTTGCGGCTGCTCACCAATCTGGAAACCGAAAAGAGAAAACTGGCGCAGGTGGTGCTGTTCGGCCAGCCCGAGCTGGACGAAAAACTGGCGCATCCCGCGGTGCGCCAGTTGCGCCAGCGCATTACTTTCCAATACCAGCTGGTGGCACTCGACAAGAGCGAACTGGATCATTATCTGGCGCATCGCCTGAGCATCGCCGGCTACCGCGGCGGCCGCATGTTCTCCGCCGCCGCGGTGCGCGCGCTGCATCGCTTGAGCGGCGGTATTCCCCGGTTGGTGAATGTGATCGCGCATAAATCGTTGTTGTTGACCTATGGCGAAGGCGGCCACGAAGTCGCGCCGCGCCATGTGCGTGCCGCCGCCGCGGACACGCCCGCGGCGAAAAACGGCATCGAGCCTTTGTGGTGGCTGCTGTTGACGTTGCTGTTGGTGTCGCTGGGCAGCCTGGGCTGGAAATTCCTGCAATGAGCGCTATCAATCAAATGCTGCTGGAACTCGAGAAGCGCCGCGCGCCGCGACCGGAGGGGATAGCTAGCCAGGCGCATGCGCTCCCCGCCGCACGCCGCACGCTGCGCCCGCGCTGGGCGGCCTTGGCGGGCTTGCTGGCATTGGTGCTCGCGGGTTTCGTTGGGTTGGCGCTGCGCAGCGAACCGCCGGTACCGGTGATTGCCCAGGTGCCTGCTGTATCAAAACCCAAACCGCTAGCAGTGGAAAAAACCGCGATGGAAAATCCGGCGGTGGCGGAATCCCTGCTCAAACCCGCCGCGCGCCTGAGTCTGGAACTCAGCGTTCTTCCCGCCGAAAGCGCGCCGCAACCTGTCACGCAAGCCGAGCCCGCCAAAAGCAAACCCGCCGTCGCGCCCAAAACCAAGGTAGCAGCAGCGGAGCGCGAAACTCCGGCGGCAATCAACAAGCAGGTGCGGCAACAGACGCCGCAGCAACAAGCCGAGGATGAATACCGCAAAGCGGCGGGTTTTTTGCAGCAAGGTAAAACGCGCGAAGCGGAAGAGAACCTCAGGCAATCCCTGCGCCTCAATCCCAAGCACATAGGCGCGCGGCAGACTCTGGCGGCCTTGGCTTTGCAGGAGCGGCGCAACGACGATGCGGAAAATCTATTGCGCGCAGGGTTGGCTCAGGATTCCCAACAAACGGGATATGCGATGATGCTGGCGCGCATTCAGCTCGACAAGGGTGAAAACCAGACGGCGCTGGAAACCTTGCAAAATACCCTGCCCTATGCCGCGCAGAATGCCGAATACCAGGCGTTTTTTGCCGCCTTGCTGCAGCGCGAAGCGCGCCATGCCGAGGCAGTGGAGCATTATCAGGCGGCGCTGCAACTCAAACCAGGCGGCGTGTGGTACATGGGAATGGGAATTTCACTTCAGGCTTTGCAGCGCCGGCCCGAAGCGCAGGATGCTTTTCAGCGCGCGCTCAACTCCGGCGCGCTCACAGCCGAATTGCAGGCGTTTGTCGAACAGCGTTTGAAACAGATTCAATAAACGGCCCGCGTGCAGAGGGCGCCTCGGGTTTCACTGAAAATTGCTAATGCGGCGGCGTACGCGCCACCACCCAGGCGCTGATTTCAGCCGCACCTTGCTTGCGTACGGTCTTGGCGAGTTCATTCAGGGTTGCGCCGGTGGTCATCACGTCATCCAGCAGCGCCACTTTTTTCCCTCGGAGATCCATTTCACAAACAAAAGCGCCGCGGATATTTTTGGCGCGCTCTTTCCACGCCAGAGCGGTTTGCGGCCCGGTATCGAGCACGCGCGAGCAGCCGTGGGCCGATAAGGGGACATGGTTTGCGCGCGCGACCAGTTTTGCGATTTCCAGTGCCTGATTAAAGCCGCGCTCGCGCAAGCGTGCCGCCGACAGCGGTACCGGAATCAGATAATCAGTGCGCGGCGCATTGCTGACAAGTTGCGACAGCGCACGCGCCAGCACCGGTATCAGCGCGAAATTGCCTTGATATTTGAGCGACTGTATCAAGGCGTCCACCGGAAAACCATAACTGAAAGCGGCATAAGTGCGGTCAAATGCCGGCGGCGTGCTCAGGCATGAACCGCAGATTTCGCCCTGCGACAGCGGCACCGCGCACACCTTGCAGCAAGGCGCTTTGCGATAGGGCAGATGCTCAAGACAGGCCGGGCACAAATTTTCATGCTGGACTGCAGAGCCGCACAGCAGGCATTCGGCCTGCAGCAGCCCTTGCCCGATATGCAGGCATTTGTTTAAAAATTTATTGATTGAAATTGACAAGAAAAAGAAAATCCTCGATGATTTGAATAATTTTACTGATTAACCCGGTCTTTTCCAAGCCGATGAAAACCGCAACTCAAAACACGGAATTGCCTCAAGCCTGGCGCGTTGAAGAAATCGAAGCATTGTACGATTTACCGTTCAACGATTTGCTTTATCGCGCGCAGCAAGTGCAGCGCCAGCACTTTGACGCCAATGCGGTGCAGCTTTCCACTTTGCTTTCCATCAAAACCGGCGGCTGCCCCGAGGATTGCGGCTATTGCCCGCAGGCCGCGCGCTACCACACCGGCGTGGCGGATGAAGCCATGCTGCCGCTGGCTGAGGTGCTGGCCGCGGCGCGCGCGGCCAGGGAAAACGGCGCCACGCGCTTTTGCATGGGCGCGGCGTGGCGCGGTCCGAAGCAGAGAGATCTGGATCAGGTCATCGCCAGAGTGCAGGCCGTGAAAGCGCTGGGACTGGAAACCTGCGCCACGCTCGGCATGCTGAAACCAGGTCAGGCCGAACAATTGCACGCGGCGGGGCTGGATTACTACAATCACAATCTCGATACCTCCCCGGAATTTTATGGCGAGATCATCCATACCCGCGATTATCAGGATCGGCTCGATACCCTGGAACGCGTGCGCGGCGCAGGCCTGCATGTTTGCTGCGGCGGCATTATCGGCATGGGCGAATCGCGCCGCATGCGCGCGGCGCTGATTGCGCAGCTTGCCAATCTCGATCCCTATCCCGAAAGCGTGCCGATCAACAATCTGGTGCAAGTCGAGGGCACGCCCTTGCACGGCACGCCACCACTCGATGCGCTGGAATTCGTGCGCACCATTGCTTGCGCGCGCATCACCATGCCCAAGGCGATGGTGCGACTTTCCGCCGGCCGCGCAGCCATGTCCGAAGCGGTGCAGGCGCTGTGTTTTCTGGCGGGCGCCAATTCGATTTTCTACGGTGAAAAGTTGCTGACCACCGCCAACCCGCAAACCCGGCGCGACCAGGCGCTGTTCGAGAAACTCGGTTTACATCCGCTGTAGCGCGGCGCGGATGCCTTTCACTTCTCTGCGCGATCAGCTGGGAAATCTCGAGGCTGCGGGCCTGTTGCGCACGCGGCGCGTGCTGCAAAGCCCGCAATCCGCACATATCCAGGCGGACGGCCGCAATCTCATTTCTTTTTGCAGCAATGATTATCTCGGACTCGCCTCGCATCCGCAATTGATTCAAGCCGTGCGCGAGGGAGCACAGCGCTATGGAGTGGGCGCGGGGGCTTCGCATCTCTTGAGCGGCCACGGTGTCGCACATGAACAAGCGGAGGCAAAACTCGCGCAATTCGCCGGCTTGCCGCGCGCGCTCTTATTTTCCACCGGCTACATGGCGAATCTCGGCGTGGTGACGGCGCTGGCGGGGCGCGACTCCGCGCTGTTCAGCGACAGTTTGAACCATGCTTCGCTGATTGACGCGGCGCGCCTGTCGCGAGCCGCGGTGCATCGTTATGCCCATAGCGATGTGGCGGCGCTGGAGCAGGAGCTGGCATCTTCTTCTGCCACCCGCAAACTGGTCATGACCGACGCAGTATTCAGCATGGATGGCGATATCGCGCCGCTGCCCCAACTGCTCGCCTTGTGCGAGCGCTTCGATGCGTGGTTGTTGATAGACGACGCGCACGGGTTCGGCGTCTTGGGCGAAGGCGGGCGCGGCGTGCTTGCGCATTTTAATTTGCGCTCGCCGCGTATTATCTACATGGGCACGCTGGGCAAGGCGGCCGGCGTATTCGGCGCGTTTGTTGCCGCCGAAAAAGAAGTGATTGAAATCCTCATTCAGCGCGCCCGCACCTATATCTATACCACGGCCCTGCCGCCGCTGCTCGCTCATGTGCTGCCGGTGAGCCTCAAGTTGATCGAGAGCGAAAACTGGCGCCGCGAACATTTGGCGCGCCTGATCGCGCAACTGCGTGCGCAACTTGAACTCCAGCGCTGGCGGCTGTTGCCTTCCACGACCGCGATCCAGCCGCTGGTGATCGGCGCCAATGCCGAAGCGCTGCGAGTCGGCGCGGGGCTGGAGCGCGCGGGAATTCTTGCGCCCGCTATTCGTCCGCCTAGCGTGCCCGAGGGCACGGCGCGGCTGCGCATTTCACTGTCGGCGGGCCACACGCTGGAAGACATAGCGCGGCTGACGCAGGCTTTACAGGAGTTGGAAGCCGATGCACACGCGTCTTAAACGCCCGCGCGTCCCGTTGCATGGATGAGGCTTTCCTCCTCGACCGGCACCAGGTACGGCGCGCTTTCGGGCGCGCGGCGCGCACTTACGATGCAGCCGCGGTGCTCGCGCGTGAAGTGGGCGCGCGCATGTTGGCGCGCCTGGACTATATCAAGTTCGTGCCGGATTTTATTCTCGACGCCGGCAGCGGTACCGGGCACGGCAGCCACCAACTTAAAACACGTTATCCACGCGCGAAGCTGGTTGCGCTCGACCACGCGCTGGCCATGCTCGAGCGCGCGCGCGCAAATAATCCGCGGCGCTGGCTGCCGTTTCTGCCGCCACCGGTGCAGCATGTGTGTGCCGCTATCGAACGCATGCCGCTAGTGAGTTCGCGCATCGGCATGGTGTGGTGCAATCTCGCGCTGCAATGGATAAACCAGCCGCAGCAGGCGTTCGCCGAAATGCAGCGCGTGCTGCAGCCGGGAGGTTTGCTGATGTTCAGCACGGTCGGCCCCGATACCTTGCGCGAATTGCGGCAGGCTTTTGCCGCAACCGATGCTTACCTTCATGTGCATCGCTTCATGGACATGCACGATCTGGGCGACATGCTGGTGCAGGCGGGATTCACTGCGCCGGTGATGGACATGGAACGCATCACGCTGACTTATGCCAAAGTGGTTTCTCTGATGCGCGATCTCAAAGCAATGGGCGCCCAGAACGCGCTGCAGGACAGGCGGCGCGCGCTTATGAGCAAATCGCAATTGCAAGCGGTGGAGCGCAATTATGAGCCATTCCGCAGCGAGGGGCGGTTGCCCGCGACATTTGAAGTTGTTTACGGCCATGCCTGGAAACCCGAGGCGCGCGTGACACCGGAGGGAAAGGCGGTGATTGAGATAAAAAGCGCGAAGAGGTGAAGGGTGAAGAGGTGAAGAGGTGAAGAGGCAAGATACGGCGTCGCGTGGGTTTTTTGTCACCGGCACCGATACCGGCGTGGGCAAGACGCTGATGAGCTGCGCGTTGCTGCATGCGTTTGCCGGCCTGGGCAAGCGCGTGGCCGGAATGAAGCCGGTGGCGGCCGGATGCAGCGAAACCGCGCACGGTTTGCATAACGATGACGTGGAAGCCCTGCTCGCAGCCAGCACGGTCAAGGCCCCGCGCGAGCTGGTTAACCCCTATGCCTTGAAAGCGCCGATTGCGCCGCATATCGCCGCTCAACAAGACGGAATCGAAATCGATTTGGGTCTGATTGAAAGCGCATTCGGGCGACTGGCCGCAATGACCGACATTATTGTGGTGGAAGGCGTGGGCGGATTCCGGGTGCCGCTCAACGCGCGTCAGGACAGCGCCGATCTTGCGCTGCTGCTGGCACTGCCGATTATTCTGGTGGTGGGACTGCGTCTGGGTTGTCTAAATCATGCCTTGCTCACGGCGCAAGCGATTGCGGGGCGCGGCCTCAAGCTCGCGGGCTGGATAGCCAACTGTCTGGACCCGCATATGCTGGCGCGCGAGCAAAATCTGACGGCGCTGCAAGAGCGCCTGCAACTGCCGCCCCTGGGAGTGATCGCTTTTGAGCCCAACCCCTTGCCCAGGAGTGTGGCCAGCCGGCTCGCGGTTTCATCCCTGATTTAGCGCCAATCCGCGCACTCTTCTTGCCAGCCCCGTGCGCGTATGCTAATTTACGCGCTTGCCGAAAAGGGCAAAGCAAGTCGGGAGGCACGATAATGCAGTGCACCGGTGCGGACGAAGCGGCGGCTTATACGCTGACCGCCCAGCCCAACAACTCCCTGACTACGTCGGGCCGTTACCTGGTTTTGGGTTTTATTTTTACCGTTTGTTTCGGCATTTCCCTGGTATTCGCGGCATTCGGGGCGTGGTTGATTTTGCCTTTCGCCGGACTGGAAATGCTGGTTTTATTTTTGGCCTTCCGCTACATGGATAGCCGGAGCGGCGATTACGAGCGGCTTACCTTGAGCGGTGACCGCGTGCTGCTCGAATATATGGAGCAGGGCAAAATCGAGCGCTTTGAGTTTAACCGCTGCTGGGCGCAGGTAGTGAGCGATGCGGCGGGGAGCCGCCTGGCGCTGCGCTCGAATGGACGTGAAGTGGAATTCGGGCGCTATCTGACGCGCGAGAAGCGCGCCGAGTTCGCGCGGCAGCTTAAGCGGAAAATCCGGCCTAGCTAGGCACGGCTGCCAGGAATTCGTTGAATATTTGCAAATCCTCGGGGGGATAATGTTTAACCTGCTGGTAAAACTAAAACAGGCTGCGGTAGGACTGGTGCTAACTCTCTGTGCCGGGTTAGCGCACGGCGCTTACCAATTAAACCTGCCGCAACCCGAATCGCCCATCGCACAGCAAATCTATGATTTGCACACCACGATATTGCTGGTATGCGTGGTTATCTTCTGTGTAGTGTTTGGCGTGATGTTTTATTCCATCTACAAACACCGCAAATCCGTCGGCCACAAAGCCGAGCAGTTCCACGAAAACACCACCGTCGAAATCATCTGGACCATCATCCCTTTCTGTATTCTCATCGCCATGGCGTATCCCGCCACCAAAACCATTCTGTCGATGAAGAACACCAGCACGCCCGACCTCACCGTCAAGGCCACCGGTTATCAATGGAAGTGGGGTTACGATTATCTGCAGGACGGCGTAAGCTTTTACAGCAATCTCACCACTCCCCAGGATCAGATTTACGGCCGGGCGCCCAAAGGCGAACATTATCTGCTGGAAGTGGACAACCCGCTGGTGGTGCCGGTGGGCAAGAAAGTGCGGGTGCTGATTACCGCCAATGATGTGATTCATGCCTGGTGGGTGCCGGCTTTCGGCGTGAAACAGGACGCCGTTCCCGGTTTCATCCGCGACAGCTGGTTCCGCGTGGACAAACCGGGCACTTACCGCGGCCAGTGCGCCGAATTGTGCGGCAAGGACCACGGCTTCATGCCCATCGTGGTGGAAGCGATGGAGCAAAAAGATTATGACATCTGGCTGGCCGGGCTGAAGAAAAAACAGGCGGCAGCACAGGTTGACCCCAACAAAATCTTTACCCTGGACGAGCTGAAAGCCCAAGGCGAGAAGGTTTACAACACCAATTGCACCGCCTGTCATCAGGCCACAGGCAAGGGCATACCCGGCGCGTTTCCCGCGCTGGAGGGCTCGAAGATCGTCAACGGCCCGAAAGCGGAACACCTTAACATCGTGCTGAACGGCAAGGCAGGGACGGCGATGCTGGCTTTCAGCCAGCAGCTTTCGGATGTGGATCTCGCCGCGGTCACCACTTATGAACGCAACGCCTGGGGCAACAAGACCGGCGATGCGATTCAACCCGGCGAAGTCAAGGCATTACGCAAGTGACCGCCTGCTTCAGCACGCGGTCATCCTGAGAAGCGGGAGCAAAGCGAGCGCGACGAAGGATCTGAAATTGAAGCTTAAAGACAGGAGAGCAGCCTCATGGACGCAGCACACGCAGCTCACGGACACGACGCTTACGCGCATCACCCCAGCGGTTTGATGCGCTGGATCACCACCACCAACCACAAGGACATCGGCACGCTGTATCTGACCTTTGCCGGCTTGATGTTCTTTCTCGGCGGCATCATGGCCATGACCATACGCGCCGAGCTGTTCCAGCCCGGCTTGCAAATCGTGCGGCCGGAGTTCTTCAATCAATTGACCACGCTGCATGGCCTGATCATGGTGTTCGGCGCCATCATGCCGGCATTCGTGGGCTTCGCCAACTGGCAGGTGCCTTTGATGATAGGCGCGCCCGATATGGCGTTTGCGCGCATGAACAACTGGAGCTTCTGGCTGCTGCCGCCGGCGGCGCTGCTGCTGATACTTTCCATGTTCGTTCCCGGCGGTGCCGCCGCCGCGGGCTGGACGCTGTACGCGCCGCTTTCGGTGCAACTGGGACCCGGCATGGACTTGACCATATTCGCCATCCATATGATGGGGGCGAGTTCGATCATGGGCTCGATCAACATCATCA